>CAZPPD010000015.1:0-18217 GCA_964588185.1 uncultured Alcaligenaceae bacterium
CGGCTAGCTTGCGTGTTTTTTGCGAACGGGGTAGCCCTGCCTCGCGAAGATCATCCGGACCATCGGGACTGGCATTGGTTCCCGTTGGGTGAGGGAAGCAACTATCGCTTGACTCGATCCCTGGAGCCGCTCGAGGGTTTTCGCCGGGAGATGACGATCCTGGGTGGGCTTTCGCATCCAACCGGCCGCAACCTCGTTGGGCATTCAACGGCAGATATTTGGTTGACTGCAGGGGACCTGCGAGGAAGTATCTACCGTAATCGTATTTCCATTGATCAGCAGGTCGCAATGAGTTTTGGCCGGCACACCCGGTTTCAATCATTAGTGTTGTCCAGCAACGGAGGAGTCGGGACAAAAACTCGGACCTCGACAATTTCTTATGACCGCCGGGGCGAACCAATTGCTGCAGAATCCATGCCCAGGCAGATCTTTCAACGGTTGTTTGCCCCCCCGCCACAGACATCTCAGTCGCAACAGCTGCAGCAATTAGCCGAGGACCGCCGGCTCATGGATATGGTGTTGGAAGATGCTCGCAATCTTCGCAATCGCCTCGGTAAACGCGACCAGCGAAAATTAGACGAATATTGCGAGTCGGTCAACGAGATGGAACGGCGAGTGGATCGCACCGAAGCCTGGCTTGGTCGGCCACGCCCCCAGGTTGATTCTCGAAGCCTGAATCTCGAGGCGACTCAGGAAATGCCGCGCGAATACCTGCGGACCATATTTGATCTGATGGTGTTGGCGTTCCAAACAGACACCACTCGTGTCATTACCTTTCAGACATCGCAAGAAGATGGCCGAGGCATTTCCGATAACTTCCCCCAGCTTGCTTTGAATCTCGGTGGACACCACGGTTTATCCCACGGAGGCGGCCGCGGTGACGGGATGCAAAAGTGGGGCCGCTACGACCGGTTCCTGGCCGAGCAGGTTGCATATTTCCTCGACAAACTGCGCCGCAGTGAGGAGGGGGACGGCAACATTTTGGATCATAGCCTGTGCCTTTATGGTAGTGGGACTAGCCGCCTTCACCTGGCACAGAATTATCCCACGGTACTAGCAGGTGGAAGCCGGCTGGGATTACGGCATGGGCGTTACATTCGCCAGAGGGAAGAGACCCCCATGTCAAACCTGCTGGTGACTATGCTGGACCGGCTTGGATTGCCTGCGGAACGATTTGGAGATAGTACCGGCCATTTGTCGGAGTTGGTAGCTGGTTAGCAGTTTCTTGGTAATTCTAGAAGACAAACACTGCTCGAAAGGGCTTCTTTATGCGTTTTTATTTGTTTTCAATTTTTGCATTCCTAGGCTTTGTTTTTCCCACCCTTGCGGATGAGCCAGATCGAAGGGAAATTGAGTTCTTCGAAAATAAAATTCGCCCGGTCCTCGTGAAGAGTTGTTACAAGTGTCATTCGGCAAATGCGAAGAGGCTGCGCGGTGGTTTGCTCCTTGACTCGCGAAAAGGATTACTCGAAGGCGGAGACACCGGACCGGCCATCAAGCCGGGTGATCCGAAAAAAAGTTTGCTGATCTCCGCATTACGACATAACAAGTTTGAGATGCCGCCGAATGGTAAGCTACCGAAGTCGGTGATTTCCGACTTTGTTGCTTGGATCAAAATGGGAGCACCGGATCCGCGCGACTTGACGAAGACGAAAGTAGCCGAGAAAGTAATCGACCTGGAGAAAGCTCGCAAGTTTTGGGCATTTCAAAAGCCGGAAAAGCACGAAGTGCCAATGGTGAAGGATAAGAACTGGGTTAAGGATCCATTGGATCAGTTTGTGCTGGCTAAGTTGGAAGAAAAGAATTTACCACCGGTATCTGATGCTCCTCCACGAACTCTTTTACGTCGACTCTACATTGATTTAATTGGGCTGCCGCCTACTCCTGAGGAAGTAAAAAAGTTTGTAAAAGATTACGCCTCCTCCAAACAGACTGCTATTGAAGAGGTTGTTGACCGGTTGCTTTCCTCCCAACATTTCGGCGAACGTTGGGGACGTCATTGGTTGGATGTCGCTCGCTATGCCGAATCGAACGGTGGGGCAGAAACCTCGCGGCGTCCCTTTGCCTGGCGATATCGCGACTATGTGATCAAGGCATTCAATGAGGATAAACCCTACAACGAGTTTGTTCGCGAACAGGTTGCCGGAGACCTCCTACCAGCCAAAAATGCCGAACAACGCAAGAATCAGATAGTCGCCACAGGATTTCTCGCCAATGGTGTTCATGTTCGCGGAAAACGCATGGATGACATCAACGAACAGATGGACACGCTGGGACGAGCATTCCTTGGCATGTCGATTGGATGTGCTCGTTGCCATGATCATAAGTTCGATCCTATCTCAACTAAAGATTATTATGCTCTGGCCGGGATTTTCCTGAACGCCCAACCTATGGATTGTTCCGGTTCGTCTCGAAATCAACGCGAGTATGCCAAGGTAGATAAACGTAGCGTGAACGACTTTAAGAAATTCATTCAAGGTGTTGGAGGTCAGGAAGAACGGATTCGCCAATACATCCGTGAGATCAAGGAGGAAACGCGCGAACGAGAGGTTCGATATGATTTGACCAAGAGCCTTGAGGAAAATGTGAAAGCCATTCCTGAGCGAAATCGCAGACGAGCCCAATCCCGCCTGGAGTCATTGCAAAAGGCTAAATCCGAGTTGGAGAAACTGCTTCGTCCCAAGGGATTATGGTATCCTCCTTTTGCAGTTTCAATGGAGGAAAGGGGAGCTAATCGCGGAAAGATGGGGAATGCTCGGATTCACATCCGTGGTAGCGAGAAAAACCTGGGAGATGAAGTTCCTCGAGGTTTGCCGGAAATCTTCGGGGAGGTAAAAATCCCGGAAGATGCCAGTGGCCGCGTCCAGTTCGCCGACTGGATTGCAGGCGAAGAAAATCCGCTCACCGCTCGCGTGATGGTCAATCGCATCTGGCATCATCTCTTTAGCCGCGGGTTGGTGCAAACCGTGGATAACTTCGGCAAACTCGGGGAGAGGCCCACGCACCCGGAGTTGCTGGATAACCTGGCAGTCGCCTTTATGGAAAATGGCTGGTCCGTCAAAAAGATGATTCGCCGCATTGTTCTGAGCCGCACCTATCAACTCAGTTCCGAGTTCTCCAAGGCAAATTTCAAGGTTGATCCGGACAATGAGTTTCATTGGCGACACCGATCTCGTCGACTTGGTGCGGAAACCTTGCGAGATTCCATTTTGAGTGTGAGCGGCCAACTCGATCCGGAGCCGATGCATGGGTCGCTGGTGAAGGGCTTTGGCAGCTTCCGGGGCTGGATGGATATAAACCATGAAAAACATCGAACGGTTTACCTGCCAATTCTTCGCGGCGGTGTTCCCCCACTGTTGTCTGCCTTTAACTTTCCACCACCTAGTCTAGTCGTCGGCAACCGGCAATCGACTACAGTGCCAACGCAGGCATTGTTTTTACTCAATAGTCCATGGGTGATGGTGCAGGCGGAATATACTGCCCTGGAGATAATGAAGAAGGAAAAGAGCCAAGAAGAACGGGTTGAACTTGCCTACTTGTTGACGATGGCAAGGCCGGCAAATTCTGAGGAAGAATCGCGTGCTTTACAGTTCCTCGCTGCTTATCGCAGTGAGGAAACAGAGGATAAAAAGGGAGCCGCGGAGAAACGAAGAAACGGAGAACCAGATAACCGGGATCTTGAGGCTTGGACGGCTTTGTGTCAAAGTTTGTTCGCTTCAGGAGACTTTTTATTTGTTCAGTAACAGGGAACACAATCTAAAATAAATTTTACCTGGGAGCAACTGATATGAGCATTTTCAATAGTCCGATGAGTCGCCGTGAGGCTTTGCAACGAAGCGCCGTCGGGTTTGGTTCTCTCGCCTTGTCTGCATTGTGTGCAGAGCCCGCCAAAGCAGTGCCTAGTCAAAGTCCACTTGCTGCGCGATCGCCTCACTTCACACCTAAAGCCAAGCGAGTGATTTTTTTCTTTATGGAAGGTGGTCCTTCGCAGGTCGACACCTTCGATTACAAACCAGTCCTGCAGCGCTCGGACGGACAACGAATCCCATTTGAGCAGCCCCGAAACGGCAGTACCGGCCATAACAACTCGGTATTGATGAAATCTCAGTGGCAATTCCGTAGGCGGGGGCGAAGCGGCCTCTGGATTTCCGATCTGTTTCCGCACCTGTCCCAACATGCAGATGATCTGTGCCTCATCAACAGCATGCACCATGAAACCGCTTCCCACGCTCAGGGTGTAATGATCATGCACACCGGGGAGTTTCGCTTTACACGACCGGCGGCGGGATCGTGGATTGTTTATGGGCTGGGTTCGGAATCGGATAATCTTCCTGGATACGTGGTGCTAAACCCAGGCGAACGAAATGAAACCATCGGCGCATATTCCAATGCCTTCCTGCCGGCGGTGTTCGATGCGACTCACATGCGGGACATCGGCGAGCGGAACAGTACTCCGATTCAGCACCTGAACAATATCAGGATATCCTCCCATCAACAACGCCGCCAGCTTGACCTGATTCAAAGCATGAATCGCGACCTGCAACAACGGCGAGTTGAGGACAGCAATTTGGATGGTCTTATCGAGTCCTACGAGCGGGCTTTTCGTATGCAAACTGCTGTTCCCCAGGTCTTAGATCTGTCCCGTGAATCTGAAGCTACTCTGCGCATGTATGGGCTCGAACGCCGAGGCAATCGATTCGGCATGCAATGTTTGCTAGCCCGGCGTCTCGCGGAATCCGGTGTGCGCTTTATTGAAGTCCATAATGGCGGCTGGGACCATCATGATTCCATCGGTGAAAAACTGCCGCGGTCCTGCCGCCAAGTCGATAAACCAATCGCCGGCTTAATTGCCGACCTGAAACAACGAGGCATGTTGGATGAAACACTTCTGGTTTGGGGTGGTGAATTTGGCCGGACACCTGCGGTCGAAGACATGGATGATCGTCAGTATGGCCGCGACCACAATGGAGCCGGTTTCACCTATTGGCTCGCTGGCGGCGGCATTCGTGGTGGGGTTCGCTACGGATCGACCGATGAAACCGGCTGGTTGGCACAAGAGAATCGAGTTCATGTCAATGACTTGCATGCGACCATATTGCATTGTTTGGGACTTGATCACACTCGGTTGACCTATCGGTACGGTGGACGGGATTACCGTCTTACCGATGTTGGAGGACGAGTAATTCAAGACATTCTGGTATAGGCAACAATTGTTTCATCCGCCCCGAGGTCCTTCGATGAAAAATGAAATCTACTTTATTCTGGGAATTGTTCTGAGCCAAATGAGCCTCTGCCACCTCCGTGCGGCGGATTCATGGATCTTTTCCGGCCAGTCGAACATGCGAGCCATCGGCGGGGCAGCAAAAGAGGCTGTCGGGAAGTTAGTCAAAAGTCATGGCCGCGAATACTATTCCATCTACTCCGCCGCTTCCGGAAAACCCATCGAGGCTTGGCTTGATCCCAAACATCACGATTACAAATTGTGGATTTCCATTGAAGAGCAAGTCGGAAAAGCCCTCAAAGCAGGGCATCAGATTAAAGGCTTCATCTGGTATCAGGGTGAGTCGAACACTCGGGAACGTGCGGGCAAGTATCAACAGCAGCTTGGGGAATTGGTAAGACGCATCCGAAAGTTAACGGGAGATCCCAACCTGCCGGCGATCATCGTTCAGATCGGCTCTGCGACATCCTACAGCGGCCGGGATTGGGCAGCGGCAACAATACGTGAGGCCCAAAGGCGCTTTGCCGGGGGTGACAAGAATGCCGCGGTAGTTGCCGCAATCGATGCCGAAGTAGGTGACTACACGGTTCACCTTAGCAGGGAAGGAGCCAAAACTGTATCTGCGCGGATTGCTGCGGCTGCGGATCGGCTTGCCTACGGGAATGAAAAAGCCTACTGGGGACCTCAATTTAAACAAGCGTATTTTGGTGATCCGAAAAGGCGTCTGGTCATTGTTGAATTTGATGAGGTCCAGGGAGAACTCGAGCTGGGAAAAGGTTGGCTGGCCGGGTTTGGTGTCAGCACCAAGACAAAGCTCCCGGAGAGGCTTTGGGAATTGGAAGACGCCACGAAGTTAGGTCAACTTACCGATGATTATATTTATCCCGTTGGCGGTCAGGCATTGGGGAAAGATCGGCTCGTTTTGGCTTTCGCCCAATCTCTTCCCGAGTCTAGTCGGGTGAGTTATGCCGCATCGAGAAATGCCCAGTATGGACCTCATCGCCTGTGGGGATTGGAGTTCGCAGGAGTTCGTGATGAATCCGGCCATCAAGCACCTGCCTTTGCCTTGGTGCCAATCAAAAAAGCCAAAGGCAAAATCAATATTACTGTCAAGGAAGTAGCGAATCCGATTTCGCAAGACTGGGAGCAGATCGCCGTAAATTGCGTAGGCCGTTTTCCGCCTGCGGTTACCAAGCCGGATGTGAAAGCCGGCGTTGAGCAAGGAGGCTGGCGGCAGGCATACTGGAATCCGGTGTCCGCAGGCTCCGTGCCGAATCTGTTTGACAGCAAGGGACAAGTTACCCCTGTTGGTTTTGAAACAGGAGTGTGGTACATGTCTCCATACTTTCGGGAACTCGAAAGCGGCGATGATGCTTTGATGGCGAGTTGGTGCAAGAACAGCACCCATGCATTTATAGGTCTTGAACCTAAGGCAAAATACGACTTGGCAATCTATCTGTTGCAGGGACCTCCTCTAAGGGTCAAGAATCCCCCCAGCCATCGTCCAGTACGAGTATCCATCTTGGAAATTGCTCCCGGCAAACGACGCAGGGATGCGAAGGTCCTTCGCCAAGAAATTGTTGAGGTGCCGGCAGACGAGAAATTCGAAAGTTACCAAGTCACTTCAGGCGGAAAGAAATCGCAGGGTAATGTTCTGCTTCTGAAAGAAGTTGCCGCGGATCACCAGGGGCGAATTGAGCTGGCAGTTGAGTTTAGCCAACAACGCGGTGATTCGCTACGTTGGCGGGATACCACTCTGGCTGGTGTGCAGATTCGCTTGCACAAAAGCAGATAGATTTCAACAGAACCTCAATAGGATATTTAAGGCGGGAAGGTAAAGTTATCTCCGGAAAGACACAAAACTCCAGTGGCCCTGTGTCGCGGATAAATTCCTGGTCTTCTGGAGGTAGCTTCCCCCGAAACCTCGCTTGATCTCCAATTCTCCGAAAATGTTCATAGTCCATCGAAATAATCCCGCGCCCCGCCGTATCTCTATTCTTGCCAGATTCCCAGCAAGCGGCGAAGCATGACAATTTGTCCCAGATGATAGGCATTGTGGTCAGCTACAAGAAGTGCCTCACGCAATAGGGTTTGCCCTTCGCCGTGGGGTATAGGTTGATACAAATCCGTCCCCGGGTTGGTAACCAAGTCTTTCATGGCTTGCAGATCCTGGTGAAACGACTTCAGACTTTGATCCCAAGCGGCGTCATCATCCGGCCCATCGCTCCGCGGCCAATATCCATCGGGAAATTCCGGAGAGACATGATTGGGATTGATGGAAAACTCGAGGATATCCCATTGGCATAAGCGAAGGTGTTCTTGCAGACGCCATAAAGTATGAGGACTGCCGGAAACTTTTTTCCCTCGATAATCGCTGGGAATATCAGCAATGGCTTCTTCATACGACAGGTGAGCTCCACCTCCATCCAACAAATACAGGAGGTGATCGCGAAGGAGTTTTTCTTTGTCCATGATTAGCCCCAATGTTTTATATGATTGCGTACCAAATGATCGCTCCCCGCAACCCTAAGCTGGCAACAATCAGAACTACGGTTGGAATTCGTGCCAAACCCCAAAGGCCGGAGAGGTCCCCGGCGACTCGGCCGCGCAGGATTGCGATTGTATCTATTACGAGCCACGGCAGTAACAAGAACAACGAAAAACCGACAAGAACCCAAGCAATCTTGTCATGGCCAACAACTAACAATACAAGTCCCACCACAATTGTAAACAAAGTCTCCAACAGAATGCCGCCTGCAACATAAAACCACACGCGCTTCGCCGATTTAAGATGGTGCCAGATAAGCTCAATGTAACGATCCATTTGCTTTACAGGAGAAATCCACTTTTCGCCGTCGCGCAAAACAACGTGTTGGGGAAATGAGAGCAGCCGGATTCTCATTATATTTGCAGGTATGCCGACCAGTAAACCGAACAGATAATGACCGAACTCATGCACGGAGATTAGCACGAAAAACCATCCACAGTAGAAGGCGAATAAATAAAGGGTTTCCATGTGGTGAACATTGCCTTTCAATCCACTATCCAGGACTCGCTCCGGGTATGTAGGGAATGCCTATGTTGAACTGATATGCCTGAGGATAACCCGGTTTTAAAGTCTCAGCACCAATTTCCCTTAATATCCGTAGACCAAAGTCCAAGGCAACTTTTTTCTTAGCAGTTGGAGCGACTTCCGGGAAACTCTCTCGGAAATGTCAATGAATTTGAGCTGTTTCATTTCCCACAATTCTTTCATCCCGGCATCGCTTACCTTAGTCGGGTAGAGGACTAGTTTTCGAAGGTTTTTCAGATTGGCAACATGCTTAGTTGCACCATTGCCGATGTGGGTGTTACTCAGGTTCAGAATTTGCAGTTTTTCCAACCCAACCAAGTGACGGCAACCTTGGTCGGAAATTTTGGTGTTACTAATATCCAAAGTTAACAAATTTCTCAGACCGGCTATCCCCCGGATACCTTTGTCCCCAACCTTGGTGCTTGAAATATCGAGGTATTGCAGGGACTTTAGCTTGGCAAGTTGCAGAAAATCCTCATCCTCCAACAATTTACAATTGGTCAGGCTGAGGGCTTCCAGATGTTTGAGTTTAACAAGCTGAGCAAATACTTTACCCGTTACTTTGGTACTGCCTATGTGCAGGACTTTTAAATTCTTCAGGGAGACCAGATCTGCAATTCCTTTGTCTGTAACCTTAGTGGTGTAAATACCGAGAAGGCGAAGTTCGGGCAGTTTTTTGATCTGTTTAATGGCGTTATCGGTGATCGTTTAATTGGAGGCGTCAAGAGACCGCAATTTCTTCAGCTTGGGCAAGAATTTTAAACTCTCGTCCGAGAGGTTGGTATTGCTGAGCCACAAACACCTAAGGTTTGGAAATTTCCCGAGGTTTTGAAATTCTTCTGTGGAAAAAGAAGTTTGGCACCAAAGCGTTTCTACCTTTTTCAACTTGGTCAATTCTTTCCAATCGGCCTTGGTGATTTTTCCACCTAAATTAAGCCCTTTCGCTTTACTTAAGCCGGGAACTTGAGGAAATTGTTCCTTGCCCAGGTACAGGTTCAAACTAAAAGGAATCTTTGGCAGGGGAATTCTTGTTCCCGGTTCAATGGACATATTCTTCGGGGAAAAACCGGGCGGGAAATTAAGAAACCCATAAGGATCTCCATAAAAGTCGAATTGGTATGACTCTAATTTCCTCCCGCTAAAATAAGAAGCCCCTGCTTTTTTCCAGGCAGCAACCACTTCTGGCGCTATGGTAGTTTTCCCCCTCGAAATGGTAAAGGTCGTTGGTTTGCCATCCACAACTACCACAACCATTCTCGGCTGGCCACCCGACCAACGGCTATCAAAATAATAGAACCCTTTGGAAATGGTTTTTCCCTTTATTTTCCGGTCCGGGAAGAATGGTTGGGAATGGTAAAAGCCTGGAATCATCAGTTGTTTCGTCCCTGACGTTGCCAAAAGCCAGACTTGAACCCGTTTGGATTTGATCGGGGGCGACTCCTCCGTTTTTGTCAGAGAAACGGTGACGCGATAGATCTCTGAAAGTTCATACTCATCATCAAATGTGACGGTTGCCTGATGATTATCGATGGTTACCTGACCTAACCTAAGGATTCTTTCGTCCGCTCTGGATTCGGAAAATTGCAGTAAAAGACTTGCCAGGAAGAATAGCGCACTAAGTGAAAGTATACGCATTTTGCTCCTCCAAACAGGGGATTATTGGGGATTTATTGGATATTCGTATCAAAGAACAATTTATTGCATTATGAGGCAATAACTTTGGAGCAGTCCACCTGTTTTCCTGCTGAAAATGTCATAGGGGAATGCCTAAAGCTGAGAAATGTTAGGGAAATGTTTATCTTTTCATAAAATGATAAGCCCCAAGAATGAGTCCGATTAGTATGGCAGCACCTATAAAGGCGGTATAAGCTTTGGATTCCGGATCATCCATGGTGGTATATCCGTTACTCGTAGTTGAAGCGGGAGATGAAATAAAATTGCTGTTAATCTCGGCTCCACAAGAAGGGCAGGTCCGGTATGTCGGCCTTTGCCGGCAAACTCCAATCAACCCGCGACAGCGAACGCATCGATATTCGGTGTAGCCGGTTTGTGCCCAGGCAGATTGAAAAGAGACGGCAAGCAAAACGCCGGCGGGAGCAATAACAGCCAAGATTAGATACCAACGTCGAAAGTTATTCGGATTCATTTCTGTTATATCCCTGAGCTAAGTCCCTGAGCTAAGAATAAAAATTACCGCTTTGCGATTGAATAGAAGTGGTTTGTACATTGTGGGGGTGGTTTGTAACCTTCCGTTCTAAGTTAAGAAGCGGGAAATTTAAGACTGCCCATCAAAGTTTAGGTTACGCAAATGGCTGAGGCAAATCCTGCTGATTGCTAAAGGCAACCGGGCTATCTGGAAGTATCTTATCTTGAAGTCGATACAGGAGGTTGAGTTTGCAGTGCAGATGGTCGGGGCAGCTTTTTCAGCCCTTTCGTTATTTCTCTCTCCCAAATCGACCCCACCGGTAGCTTTCTTAGAAAGAGAAACTTCACCGATTTCACCGGGAGCGATTAAGTTTTAATACCAACCAAGTTGGATAAACTCTCCATGGATGCGGTTCCCAGAACACTTCGATGGCTGGAGAAACTTACCGGAATATGCACAGGTAAAATTGGTGGTGTTATCCCCAATGAGACGGATTTCTATGGCCAGAAATTAATAACTCGGCAAAAAAACAGCTATGAGTACTTAATAAAATTGATGGACAAATTCGAACATTTCAATGTTGTGTTTGAGAATTGTGTCAAACGTCATAGTAATGCCGTTTCACCACAAAAAGGCATAGTTGCCGCAGCTTTTTCTCCACAACATCAATCGATATATCAAAATGTTACTGACGAATTCCGGAGGAGGTTAGGTGACGGAAGAAGCTTTGAGGCGGAAAATTTAGTTGAGGGAGAGACTCTTGCTTGCGATTACGCTAAATTTCACGACCACTTCGGATTTTTCCTCCCGCTAGCGGGCATTACCACGGTCAAGCAGATTCGCGAAAACGCCTTCGATATCAAGGCCACAGGCCGGCTCAATAAACTTTACGTCGAGCTGCGTTCATTCAAACTCCGCCTTCATCCACAGGTAAATTGACACCAATCCACGTCTCCGAGGAAAGTGCTTTTGACCCCCTCAGCTTGCGCAGTCAGGCCTCACCCACCTTCCGACCTGACTCATCAGCCAAGCGTTTTTGCGCTTCCTGAAACAAAGCAGACTGCGTTCCGCTTGCGTCTTACCCTTAAAATCCCGCAACATTCTTTCCGGGTGTAAGGCTCAACCTGATGCTTCCCGATTGTACAGAGGAACTGAGGCTGGTGGCGGTTGAGCCCTCCAGCCTCGTGCGCCAGCGATTCTAAGAATTCACTTCAGCTCAATCGTTATCCGCCGGATTCGGCCGTTGAAACGGTTGTCTCTTTCAGCGTATTCCTCCGTCACCGGCGTAGCATCGTCTTGGCCGTCTTCTGCGGTTTCGTCTGCCGAGAAGACATTCGGCACTGTCTTATCTATCTAGCCCTCGGCAACTTTCTTGCCGTTGACAAAGATCGTTCCCGTGCCACCAGCGCCCGTTTTCTTACCACCAGCATAGTCGAATACATAACGGATTGTCGCTTTTCCCGCCGGCAAGGCCTTTTGAGAGGTGATGGTGTAGCGCTCGACGTCAAACCAGTTGTAAGCGAAAGACACCTTGCCGTCCTTCATGTATAAGCTCCAGCCGGCAAAGCGTCCCCCCTGGCAGAGGATTACTCCTTTTCCACCACCCTTGGGAATCTCCACTTCCGCAGTGATAGTGTGCGACGTATTCTTGACGTTGATAAAGGCATTCTCCATCATGCCGGTCATCCCCTCGTAGACGGTCAACTTCTTGCGGCCGAACATAAGATCCGGACGCCCCGCAAGCTTGGGGTTGAAACGTTCGGAACGACGGTCGTCCAGGGGCAAGACGTTGTATTTCTTGGCTTCGACCAGAAACAGGTCCTGCAGTTCCCTGAGCTTCTTCGGATATTTAGCAGCCAGATCATTCACCTGGCTGAAGTCTTTGTCCACGTGGTAAAGCTCCCATTGGTCTTTGTCGAAGGGAATCGGTGTGGCGCCCAACTCCCACGGTATGCTGTGTTGCACGGACGCCATCCAGCCCTTGTGGTAGATGGCCCGGTTCCCAAACATCTCGAAATACTGGGTGGTGCGCCGCCCCTTGGCTTTTGCGTCCTCAAAGGTGTACATCATGCTCACTCCCTCAATGGGCCGTTGCTTGGCTCCGTTGACGACCTTGGGCTGCGGAACGCCCACTGCTTCGAGCACAGTTGGGGCGATGTCAATGACGTGGTGGAACTGCGAGCGTACCTCGTTTTTTGCCTTGATGCCCTTGGGCCAATGCACGATCATGGGGTTGCGTATGCCGCCAAAGAAGGATGCCATCTGCTTGACCCACTGGAAAGGCGTATTGCCCGCGACCGCCCAGCCCACCGCGAAGTGGTTGAACGCTCGCGGTCCGCCGAAGTCCTCCAGGCGAGCAAGTTGCCGCGCCACTGTATCGACATGTCCCAGGCCGTTCAGTGCCATGATCTCGTTTAGCGTCCCGACCAGTCCGCCCTCCGCGCTGGAACCATTGTCGCCAATAATGTAGAAGAACAGGGTGTTGTCGAGTTCGCCCATTTCCTCAATGGCGTTCACCAGACGACCAACTTCGTGATCGGTATGCTCAGCGAATCCAGCGAAACACTCCATCTGGCGAGCGAAAAGTTTCTGCTCGTCCGCACTCAGCGTGTTCCATGCCTTCACTCCCTTGGGCATCGGCGGCAGCTTGGTTCCTTTGGGAACCACTCCCAGCTCGATCTGCCGTTTAAGGGTTTCCTCGCGCATTTTGTCCCAGCCGCTATCAAACTTGCCTTTGTATTTAGCGATGTACTCTTTCGGTGCGTGGTGCGGAGCATGCGTCGCGCCGGGTGCGTAGTAGGTGAAGAACGGCCGGTCCGGCGTTAGCGACTGATGGTAACGGATCCACTCAATCGCCTTGGTTGTCATGTCCGTGGTGAAGTGGTAATCCGGGTCGTCCGATGGTTCGACTTGGGTAACCCCGTCATAGATCAGAGGCGCCCACTGATTGGTTTCCCCGCCGATAAAGCCGTAAAACTTGTCGAATCCCGAGCCGGTCGGCCAACGATCAAACGGACCGGAAGGACTCACTTCCCAGGGCGGCGTTTCGTGGTATTTGCCAAAGGCGCCGGTGATATATCCCCATTGACGCAGGATCTCCGCCAGCGTCGCCACACTATCCGGCCGCACGCCCGTGTAGCCGGGGAAGGCGGTGGAGAGTTCCATGATGGCTCCGGCGTTGCAAGTGTGATGGTTGCGGCCGGTCAACAGAGCCATACGCGTTGGCGAGCACAGGGCGGTGGTATGAAAGCGGTTGTAAAGCAAACCGTTTTTGGCCATTTTCTCCGCGGTTGGCATGTGGCAAGGGCCACCAAAAGCACTGGAATGCCCGAAGCCCATATCGTCAATCAAGACTATGACGATATTGGGAGCGTCCTCGGGGGGCTTGACCTGAAAGCGTGGCGGCGCTTTGGCGTCGCGAGCGTCGATTTTGGTGATCGGTTTACGTTCGGGTGGCAGTATCGGCAGCACCTTGCCTTTGGCCTTATCAACCTTACCCCGGCCATTGGTCGATGCCAAAGGGCTCTCGTGTGCCCAGACGCTCAGATCGGCAGCGTAGAATTGCACCGTGGCCACTCCGGCTCCAAACAGAGCTGCGAGCACCACAAGGAGCAACCATTTCCCATTTCCGATTCGCACAGTTCTTCTCCTTTCAGATGAATTACAAAGAAATTACCTTTTGATTTCCAACTCATGACCTGGTGGGGCGGATCTACTCTCTTAGCGGCTCCATTTTGAGCACGGTTCCCTTGCGATCTTCGATGATAAACTGATTTGCGCTCAAGGTGCGGATTGTTTGCACGTCGGTATGCGGCTCATTCGTGATGGGATTGATTGTCGTAATCCACATCGTCTTACCGCTGACCTTGACCCGGCCTTTGATTTTGCCTTCGGTTCCCTCCATGTTTACCGTACCGATCATGGCCCCTTGGCGGGTGAATTCCAGTGTGGCCCCTTTCATCTCTTTGCCAACAACGAGCCACTTTCCGACCATGGCGTGGGGCACGCGGGTGAGAATCACGTAATGAAAAACCGCATAGGTGATGATGCCCACCAGCATCATGCATACCAGAGCGATCAACCAAGTCGGCAGCCACCGCCTGGGCGCAGGATGGCCAGCAGATTCGACGTTTTTTGGGCCGGTTTTATTGTGAGAACGATGCTGCCGGTGGCGAGGTTGCTTTTTCGCAGGAGTTGTCCTCGATTTCACGGTCGTTTCCTTTAATGAACAAACACACTCTCAATTTGCTTGTGGTAATTCTTTAGCGTAAGACTTGATCATGGCCGTGAGCAATCTTAATCATCTTACCAATCGGAAAATTTCGGACCATGAAAAAAAGGCTCCACAATCCTAAAGGGACGTAGCGAAGTCATTCAGGCGTTTAACTGACCAAACAAGAGAGCGATATCTGCTTTGTTGAAGCCGTCACGTTGTCCGGATTCTTCGAGGCGGCGGAAATAGGTGCAATGTCGGCCGGCCACCGTAAGTCTTAGACCCAACTGCTGCCAAGCCTCGAACACCACGAGCTATGCAAGCTCAGCGATTGGCTTGAAGAACGTAATGCCGAACTTCAACCAGGCAACCAACCATCCGTAAATAGGTTCGAGTCTGGGTTAAGCAGCCCTTGGCAGTGCAGAGCGGTGGTTAGCCGCAGAGCGCTGCCAAAGGTTAATAAAGCTTCCGTTTGGTTAGGGAGATCTCGCCGGCCTTTCGTTTCTGCGGGATTACGGACAGACGGGCATGCAGACCTGCTCCAGGAGTTTTTCGCAACGTTCCTGGATGATGTCGGCCAAGTTGGGCATGGGTTGGCCTTCGGGGAGGTCTTCGCCGATGCTGTTGAGCCAGCGGGGAAAGGCGTAGAGGCCGGTGAAGGCGTCCAGGCTGACCGGTTCGATGCGGGCAGAGAATCCTTGCTTCTCCGCTTCCTGCCAGAGAGCTTTGCTTTTGCCGGTGAGCGAGAGGTCATCTTCCGGGCGTAGGAGGATCAGGTGATCGATGATCGGAGGGGTTTGATCCAGGGCGGAGATTTTGGTTTCCAGGTCGCGGGGTTTGCCGGCTCCGCGGCCCAGGAATAAGCCGATGCCGACTTTCCAGGGCTGGCCGTCTTTGCAAACCCAATGGGCGATGCTGAAGACACCGTAGGTAGGATGGTCGCCGAAGCTGAATTCCGGGACAACATGTTGCAAACGCCAAGGGCCGACTTTCACGCCGTGTTCATGGCAGACTTGGAGGAAGGAACCCAAACCCGATTGCAGTTCCCGAGTGGCTCCGGTCATGGAACTGTCTGGTTCCAATTTGCGACGGGCAGCCCGGATTTCCTGATCCCAGAGCTCGCCGAATTGAGCGAACTGATTGCTGTCCATGGCCGCGAAGGTTTTTCCTTGGACTGGAGCAGGTGCATCTCCGGCAGGAGTGCTGCAGCTATCCTGTTTCACGGCGCAGGTTTCTTGCGGAGCAGGAGAGTTCTCTTGAGTTTGGTTTTCTTCAGGGGATTCCACGTACATAACGGACTTTACTGAAGGCACCTCACCCGAAATGCGATTGTTGGGTTCTCTTGGAGAAGTCGATCCGGAGGCCGAGGGAGATTCTTCGCCGTAAACAATGTGGTCGAACAAATGGCGGAATTGCTGCAGCATGTCGCGAAGCGTCGGTTCCGTGCGCGCGATTTGCAGGATTTGCTCATCGGTGAAAGGGAAGATGGTTGGGAAGTCTTCAGAATCCGGGATTTCTTCCAACGTTGGCCGCAGGCGTGCTTCGACAACTCGGCGGAGTAGTTCAGCAGGCGGAGCTTCCAGTCGCAAAGCTTTAATGGTCCCGTAGCCGGGGACATGGACAGGATTGTTCAGGCGGTCTTGGATGTAGCCATCCAGCGAAGGGACGAAACGATTCCATAAACCTCGCTCGGCAAATACCAGGAAGCAGACGCCTTCAATCTTGTGCATGACCTGAACGATTCCGGCGAAGAAGGTTTCCGCAATGCGATGGCAGTCATCACTGCGGCGAGCCAGCAGTAAGTCTTCGAGCTGGTCGAAGGCAACCACGACCGGGATCTTTAGTTCCAGGAAAACTTCCATAAGGACGTTAAAGAGGATCAGCACCAAGTCTTCCCGGCTTGGTTGGACATTGAACTCCAATTCGGCAAAGCCGAAGGTCAGGAAATTGGCCAAGTCGCTTTCGTCGCCCAATAATGCGGCACGGGCAAAACCCTGGTGGATATGGCGGCGCATTAAACCGGTGGTGTTGTGGGATTCGCTTTGTTCGATGTTTTGGCAGATGGCTTCAAATGCTCGCTCGGGATCCAGGCTGCATTCGTTGCAGATGCGAACCAAGCTGCCGCCGATGGCATTGGAGGTTCCGCTGAATGGAGTGTTGAGATTGTCGACCAACCACTGTGTTCGCTCCTGAGCTTGGGAAGTTCCCAGACCTAGCCGGCGAGCCCAACGGCCTAACCCCGGGGCCGGGAATAAATCCAGCTGTTGCTCGGGTGTTAATTCGGAGAGTGCCCGTTGCATGAGGCGGCGGGTGAGTTCTTCACTGACAAACTCCAGCGGCCGCGCCCCCTTTTGTTGGCCGCCGCTAAGGAGAGTATCGATCACTTGGAACAGCAAATATTCCAGGAAGTTGGTGTCTTTCTGGTAGGAACCCGGCGTCACCAACAATTGCCAAGTGCCTTCGCCGCCATGCTTGATCGAAAACAGCAAGTGGGTTTTGCCGGCCCCTTTGTTTCCCAGGATGGGGACAATTTCGGAATGGGTTGTCGGATCGTACCGATACAAATCCACAACGCCGAGTAGTTGCTCGCGCTCGTGGGCGAAAAGCTCGGGAACGTGGTAACGGGCGCAAACTTCATCGTCTGGATTACGGGCAAAATAATTTCGAAATGGATTTCCCGCCCGGCGAAACACTTCCAGGGCACGATCCATCAAGGCACGATCGGAAGTTACAGAAGACATGCAAAAACTCCTTTTCCTTTTTCCGGGCTTCCTATTCCAGTTCCAGGTTTATTCGGCAATGCGTAATTCCGAGCTGGAAACTCGCAGGCTGGCGTAGTACAGGACTTCATGACCGATCAACAAACAGAATTGCGGCTCCGGAATATCGTAAAGCGGGCCGGTCCATGGATGGAGGTAGATTTTTTCCATCTCATGAAAGCGACGAAGCTGATCCTGAAACCGGCCGATGGAGAGTCCGGGCTTGTTTTTCTGCGTGTTGCGGTAAAGTTCGGGAAGGGGGCAATCTTCGGAAAAGCCGGTTTCCTTCCAGTAAAACAGTTGCTTGAGAACCTCAGCATCGCCGCTTTGCTTGCCGTTGGCACCGGTGTGACACTCGGGCAAGGTGTAACCGGAGACCTGAGGTTTTGGTAATTTGATGAGGACCGCTTCGGCAGTTTCCCGGAGAGCTTGGAGAGCCTGATGTTCTTGGGAAACGCCGGCGGCAATCTGTTTCAGGGTGGTGGTCATTTCTTCCAGGTTGGATTGGCGGCTTTCCAGGATGCGGACCAAATCCTCCAAGACATGCTTGGGATTGGCCTCGGCCAGCAGAAACTCCATGCCTTTTTCGGTAAGGGTACAAACTTCCTGGGTGTTGCGACCCTGGTTGACTCGGTCGATGACCTGAACAAAGCCGCGTTCTTTGCAACGCTGGGCGGCCTGTTTGGCCGCGGAAGTGTTGGGAAATAGCCCGAGTGATTTTTTATTTCCGTGAAGGGGAATGCCGTCCGGATAAGTAGCAGCGAGACTGAGAGCATCCAAGATTAACTGAGTTGATTTATCGGCC
>CAZPPD010000016.1:0-17082 GCA_964588185.1 uncultured Alcaligenaceae bacterium
GTTTGGTTCGCCGTCCACATAAGGCGAGTAATTCCGGTTGGCATTCACCTTATCGTTACCGCCATTGCCAATTAAAGTATCCCCCCCATCCATTCCCAGCAAAAGATTGGGGTTGTCGTTGCCGATTAACACATCATCCCCCGGACCGCCAACGACGACATCCACAAATTCGGTGGAATTTTCGAAGGTCAAACGCAAGTCCATTCCCGCATAGCCGCCAATTAATTCCCGGGGACTGCTCAGATTAATCGACACGACTCCCGCCGCTTTTGTCAGCCGGGAGAAATCCAAGGCCACTTTGACTTCGTTCGGCATGGTGAGTTTGACGGAGCCGGCCGCAAGTTTGGAATCGGTGAATTGCAGGATGTTTATCCCCACCGGCGACATCTTTACTTCATCGCTGCCCAACGAACCTTGGGTATTGAGCCGGAAATAAATATTTGGGTTGGTATTCCCGGATAGATCAATGTTGTCCACCGGATCAACTGAACCGCTATATATTACGTTTCGTAGGTCTGTCATTCCGGCAAAATTGGAATTTCCGGTGACATCGAGGAACGTGGTTGGGTCGGTGGACATTTCAATTGCTTTCACCCCGGCAATCGGAACAAAGGCATTATTTCCAGCAACAACAACTCCCCCGCCATTTTGGATGTTATTAATCACTGAGGAAACTTTGATGTTTGCCCCATCCACCTTGAAGGTTAGCAGTTCGCCGGCATTGGCATCATTTTCCAAAGTCAAAATACCATTGGCAAGGGAGGCTGTCACATCGGGGTTAATGCGGTTTTCCAACGCTTCCACTTGCAACCGAACATTTTGTTTGCCGGCTTTGGTTTGCTCCCAAAAGGCTTTCGCAGACTTGGTAATCTGCCGTTTCTTGCGGGAAATCATATCAGCAAAAAACATGGAGGTACCTCTCCCGCAAAAGAAAAGGAAGGAAAAGGGGAATTGGACAATTGTCGAGTCTAAATTCACTTGCGGGTGCGAATCTGTTGCCCAATCTAATCTGTTCCCCTGTTTTTACTGTCGTGAAAAAGTTTACCTAGGCACCTATGTTGTGTCAACTACCCATCCGGAGTTTCTCAATTCTCCAAAAACCATTCCGGCGTAATCCAAAAAACCGGACACTATTTTTTCTTGCCGAAGATTTTCGGGAAGACAAATTCATCGATCGAAAATCGGCCGCCGCCCGTCAGTAGCAACCCAGTAAACACCGTCAAATAAAGGACCGACATTTCCATTTTGTTCCAAGGATCTTCTGCATGGATAACAAACGCGGCAACTGCCATTGTGATAATCAATGGAATTGTCGCTAGTCGCGTTAAAAACCCTAACGCCAATAAAATTGCACATCCCACTTCTGAAAAAACAACCAAAAGTAGGCTGTTCTGATTCCCCACCCCCAAAGGATCCGGGAATTGACCGGCGAGGTCATTAAATTTGGCCAATTTGCCCATGCCATGACCAAAGAACATGTAGCTGCCCATGCCGACTCGGATAATAAGTAAGCCAATATTATGAAACAGTTTTAAGTCCATTTGTCGTAAACCTCCCCTTGTACAGTTTTAAATCCAAACATCAGTCTAATTGTTAGCCGAGACGTGGATAACTTACGAATTTCTCGGCAAAAAACCTGAGGCCACGCCTTTTCCCCGTCCTTCGGATTTTGGAATTCTTCCGCTATTTCAAGCACCAGGCTCGCTCCTACCATTCTGAATCTTCCGCGTTTTGCTTAAAAGTTAAGTCCTCTAAGAATCTAGGCGATAAGCTTCAGAACAATAGCTGGATTACAAACCAAAAATCATTGGGACACCAGGGCCCCCCTTTTCCAAGTTCCTCTTTATTCTTCCCAAGCAGATGGTAAACTCCCGCACCACATTCTGAGATTGGGGAGAATTTCATGGTCCGGAAAAAGACAATCCGACTGGTGCTTGCCCAAATCCTGGTAGGAATAGTAGCTCTAGGAAACGCAGGTTGTGCCGTGTTGGCTATTGGAGCTGCGGCGGGAGCCGGAGCAGCGGGATATGCCTATGCAACTCGGACGGTCGTTCAAACCCATAACGGCAACTCCAATATTACCTGGTCGGCTACTCATCTCGCTCTAGCCGATTTGAATCTACCCGTGGCGAAATCGGACCCGAAAAAACTAACCCTCGAAAGCCTCTCTCCTGAAAAAGACCGCATTTATATTTCCTTGGAACCAAAAAATGTACCCGCTACCGGCGGCCGGACATTTTACGCCACCGATGTCGCGGTACGAGTAGGGGTGTTTGGCGACCATGAACTGAGTGATATTAACCACGCTCAAATCGCGGCACGACTGCAACAGCCGATAAACGGAAAATATGTCGGCCCCTTTGGTGACAAGCAGATTGCTCCGCCAAACCAATATCCGGTTTCTCCCACCAATTTCACACCACCGGAAACGCCACCCCCGCCAAGCACGAAATCTCCGGTGAGTGGGACTCAACCAACCGCCATTCAATCGCCGCCCCCGGTTAGCGACAATGAACCGCCTTTGGCCAAACCCCGAGATAGTTAGCTGGATACGCCCGAATTCAGCCGCATCGCTATAGCCTTTCCCACCTAAAATTGGGCAAATTCAGCTACCACTCGATTTTCCTTTTGATTCCACTCTTCCCACCTTGCTACCATTAAGCCATGATGAATGAACCTCAAGAAACGACCTTACCATCTGATTATCTCAAGGCAATCCGGTCCGCAACTCCGACCTGGTTCGACTATTTCTTCGTGTTCGCCGGGTGCGGAATCTCCCTGGTGCTGGTCCGAATCCTGAACTTTCGCGCCATTTCCACACAGGCAACCCCGGATTGGATGATGGAGCCTTTGATCAAAGTCCTCCCCGAAATGATGTTCCTGCCGGTCGGTATTATTGTTTGGTGGCCCCTGTTTTTTGTCGCTGCCCGCATCCGCGGCCGCAGTGGGGAACTCAGTTGGGTCGAATGGTTCTGGGGCTTGTTGTGGCTCCTCAATTTCTTTCTGGTGGGCAGTCTGCTTTGGGTCTGCTGGAAGGGAATACCGGAGGTCCTGGAGCCCTATGAAATTCCCAAGCAAATCGAAGAATGGCTGCCGATTGTCCTGTGGGCCATAGGTGGAGCCGCCGTTTTCTTTGGAGTCATTACCGCCTTCTCCAAAAAGCCCTCAAGTTGGACTCACCATTTCGGCCTGGTCCTCATATCCTGGCCTGCAGTGGTAATGGCTTTGGTTTGGCTAGGGAAATTGGAGTTGCGGCTTCTTGATTGATTTTCATTCCTCAGAACAGATTCCAATTGTTCATCCACATCAGGTTGGCCGGTTACAGATCCTCAATTGTTTTCGAATTTTACAATAACCCTGATCGATTCTTGCTCGCTCAGGGTCGGCCAGTGCCTGCATTTGTTTGCCAAGTTCTTTGAGAGCCATCGTCGCTTGTGAAAAAGGAGGTTTGGGTCTTGCCCAAGCACTAGGTGTGAATTATCATAACGTTTTGAAATTTCACGGCGAAGTGGCGGAATGGCAGACGCGCCGGATTCAAAATCCGGTGCCCGCAAGGGCGTGTGGGTTCGAGTCCCACCTTCGCTAGTAATTTGAAGGAACCAGGGCAATACGAAAAAACATGTCCGACTCCCGGCATTGCGGTCGACCGGAAGAGACAATACTTCTACTTGGTGTGTAACTATTCTCCGAAAGGGAACATTGTCGGTCAAAAGCCTATCACGAAGTGAGAAAGGACTTTTCGGGGTTTCGATTGGGGATATTTAGGCCAGGAAATGTTAACCTCAGGATGTCACCTCCTCAACAAAGTCTATGATTTCCCGTGCAGCTTCCTTTAAGTTTTCTTCTTCAGTCCTCCCGGAAGATTTCCTGGGTTTAAGACTGTGATCTCCGTCATCGACCCAAACGATTTGTACCTTTTTTCCTAGAGGATAATTCGGCACCTCCTTGTTATTTCCAAACGGATCTCGTGTGCCTTGAATTATCAAGGTAGGGGTGGAAATATTCTGCAGATGGTCGATGCGAAGTCGGTCCGGCTTTCCCACGGGATGAAAAGGATAGCCAAGGCAAACCAAGCCGGCGACTTTGGCCTCGTCCGCGACTAAGCTTGCCATGCGTCCACCCATGGATTTCCCGCCAATGATCAAGTCCTTGGCCCCAAAATGATTTATCACGTCAAGCCAGGTTTCCCGCAGCACCGGTTCCCGGTCCGGAGGTTTCTTGGTCCCGGATTGTCGGTTCTTCGCCATGTAGGGAAATTCAAAGCGGACCACTTGGTACTTCTGGTCGGCGAGCGCTTCAGCGAAGAATTCCATGAAGGGAGATGTCATCGGCGCTCCTGCTCCGTGCGCCAAGATGATTCTCTTCTTGAACTTCTTCTTCGGACCGTGGATCAGAAATTCTGGTTTATCGCCCAATTTTTCACCTTGGAAAAGAAATGGGATTAGAACTCGGATTAACGTTCATCAAATCTCCATAACCCTACATCCCGCGCGAGCTGGTGGGCACGATGAATTTCCTCCAGCTTCGGGTGGCGGTTAACCTCAACGTACTTTTTGACCCCGTTTCCGGCAACTTCACCCACCTCATACTCCGGCCGGTATTGGCCCATGATATTTACGTAGGTATCGGGCGAAATTTCGGTCGACAGCCAGCGAAAGATGGCCTCGGCTTCCTCTAATTGACCGGGCATCACCAAGTGCCGCACTAGAACTCCACGCCGCGCCAAACCGTTGGAGGCAAACCTAAGCCCGCCTACTTGGCGGTGCATCTCCTGAATGGCTTCCCGGACACGGTCCGGATAGTCGGGGGCCTTGGCAAGGCGTTTCGCCGTTTCACGCTTCCAGAATTTAAAGTCGGGCATATAAATGTCCACAATCCCCTCGAGCAGCCGCAACGATTCGATGGAATCATAACCGCTGGTGTTGTAAACAATGGGCAGGCGGAGACCGCGGGGGATGGCAGCGGCAATGGCTTCCAGCACTTGCGGGACGACGTGCTCAGGGGTCACAAAGTTGATGTTGTGGCACCCACGCTCCTGGAGATCCAGCATCAGATCGGCGATTTGCTCGGGACGAAGTTCATTGCCTGCCGGGCGCTGACTGATGTCCCAGTTTTGGCAAAACACGCAACGAAGATTACACAGGCTGAAAAAAATGGTCCCCGATCCATTCCAGCCGCGGAGACAATTCTCTTCGCCAAAATGCGGGAAGGCACTGCTGACGCGAGCATAGCGGCCGGTGTTACAGATCTTGGTTTCGTCGGCCATTCGATTCACATGGCAGTTGCGCGGACAAGCACAGCAGTCCTCTAATTCACGCAGGCCCATCCCTACCCGCTCGGTTAGCTTTTGAGGAGATAGGGAAAGATAAGCCGGCTCGAAGGAATCGAGTACAAACCGGGCATCAGTTGGTTGTTTGCTTCCTTTAGTTCTCACATTCATGGTTTGTTTACTTTATTTGCCGAAGCTTGTGTACTAGAGAGCCCCCTTCTGAATTTTACGACAGACCGAAGCAACGCTGTAACCGTTCATCCCTGGAAATTATCTCCTGAACCTCCGGCAAACAATCCTTCGCCGAAAGAATGGTATAGTAATCTTCTTTGATCGTCGGGGCCAAGCGAACGGCTTCCAGCCACTCTTGCATCGTTAAAGGATGATCCTCAAAAGCTCGCCAAAACTGAGTTTCATCGAGGACGGTTGCGATCTGATCTTTGCCGCTGCCTTGGAGGTGACTCACAAGGTACGTTGCCACTCCAACTTGAAGGCCGTGCAAGCCCGGGCGGGACAATATTTTGTCCAAGGCGTGGGAGATAAGGTGCTCCGAACCGCTCGCCGGTCGAGAGGACCCACATATCTCCATGGCAACGCCGTTTAGCATTAAGGCTGTTCCCAATAACCGCAAGCCTTCTTCATCTATGGTAGGCCGGGCCATGAATTGGAAAACCGTGGCTTCCGAGATGAGGGCGGCAAAATCATTCACCCGTTCCCCGGTGGCGTGAAATGCCAATTTCCAATCGGCAATCGCAGTTACCTTGGAAACCAAATCTCCTACTCCGGACCACCACAGAAGATCCGGGGCAGAAAGGCATACTTGGGTATCGATAACAACAGCAAAGGGAATTTTGGCAGGCAACGATTGCCTTTTCCCGCCGATGGTCAAGCTTGATTGGGGGCTGCAAAAGCCGTCGTTGGAGAGAGACGTCGGAACGGCGAAGTACGGTTTGGCCGCGAGAAAAGAAATGTATTTTGCGGTATCGAGAGCTTTACCGCCACCAATTCCAATGATTACCTGACACTTCTTGGCCAGGGCAGCAAAGATCTCCTGGGCGGCTTCGAAGCTTGCTTGATCCAGTTCGAGGTGACTGAGAATAGTAATTCCCTGTTGGTGCAAACTTGCCAGTGCCCGCTCTAGAATCCATTCCGGCAATCCCTCACTGGACATCAACACCACATTGTTAAAGCACAAACGCTTCAAGTAGATCCCAAGACGGTCCAACGCTCCAGGTTTGATTCGCAACAAAGACGGGATGTTAATCTGTGATTTATCAATCATGTGTACATACTCGCCCAAATCTTACTTTTTTGAGTATAGCGAAACAAAGCATAATAAGAGCAGGAAAAATGCACACCGGTTGGAGGAGACATTTCCACTGGAATTAACCGGCAAGAATATTTGGAAGAATCTTTTGCTAGCCTTTACCGGATATTAAGACCACAACCGAGTTCCCGGTAACATCATATTGTTGTTCCGGGCGAACAGGGATTGCTTCGCTTTCCTCGGTAATGTCGTGAGGTGGTGGGAGATTGGTATCGACCAGCCTGCACCAGCGCCACTGGCCTTCGTGGGGAGGCAAGCAAAATTGATGGCATTCGTTGTGGGCATTGAACATGACGAAAAAGTCCGGGAGATCATGCCAACCGTGGAGTTGGAATGCCAGAGCTCGGTCCCGCCCAGTCCAATCGGGATCGCCGACATTGGTTCCATGCCAGGTAACGCGGTTGACAAATTCCTCGAGGCTAACGGCAAAGAATTTCTTCCGCAAAGCGATCATCATGCGGGTAAAGCGGATTAACCCGGCATTTTTCTCCGCCAAGTCCCAGTTGACCCAGGAGATTTCGTTGTCCTGACAATAGGCGTTGTTGTTCCCTTGTTGGGTGCGGGCGAATTCATCGCCATGAAGCAATAGCGGAACCCCTTGGGAGATAAACAGGATTGTCAGGAAATTCTTCATCTGCCGTTGGCGCATGCCTTGGATGGCTGGATCATCGGTTGGTCCCTCTTGGCCGCAGTTCCAACTGAAATTGTAACGGGAACCGTCTTGGTTGTTCTCGCCATTCAACTCGTTATGTCGTTCGTCATAGCTGACCAGGTCATACAAAGTAAAGCCGTCATGGCAGGTAACGAAGTTGATGGAATGGTAGGGATGGCGCGAGGAATCGCCGTAGAGATCCAGACTGCCGCAGATCCGTTTGGCCAAAGGGCCGGTGAAGTGTTGGTCGCCGCGGACAAAATGCCGCACATCATCGCGAAACCAGCCGTTAAACTCTGCCCATCGGCCCCAAGCAGGGAATTTGCCCAGCTGCGATTCCCCGGCGGCATCCCAGGCTTCGGCCAACAGTTTGGTTCCTGCTAATACCGGATGTTCGGCAATGTGCTGGATCAAAGGTGGATCTTCCAGGACCTCACCATTCGGACCTCTACCGAGAATGGTGGCCAAATCAAAGCGAAAGCCATCGACATGCAACTCGGCGACCATGTAGGTCAAGGCGTCGATGATCAAATCCCGGACTATGGGGTGATTGCAGTTGAAGGTGTTGCCGCAGCCGGAGAAGTTGTAGAAATTGCCTTGCTTGTCCAGCATGTAGTAGATGGCATTATCCAGACCGCGAAAACTGACGGTGGGACCTTTTTCGTTGCCTTCACAAGTGTGATTAAAGACGACATCGAGGATAATTTCCAACCCTGCCCGGTGAAATACTTTGACCATCTCCTTGAACTCGCGCAGTTGTTCCCCCTTGTCGGCGGCGTAGGAAGCTTTGGGCGCGAAGAAGGACAGGGGCGAGTATCCCCAATAGTTCTTCAGCATCTCCCCGGTCTGGGGATTTTTTCGCGTTTGGTCCAACTCATCGAATTCCAGGACCGGCATGAGTTGCACAGCGGTAATGCCGAGGGATTTCAAATAGGGAATCTTTTCGCAAAGGCCGGAGAAAGTTCCAGGATGTTTTACTCCCGAGGATTCATGGCAAGTAAAGCCGCGCAGGTGCATCTCATAGATTACGGTTTCCGATAGGGGAGTACGCAGCGGGACATCGTCCTCCCAATCAAAATCATGAAAAACGATTCTGCTGCGGCGAGGGGAACCCTTCTCTTGGTTGTGAAGGATGTCGGGAATTCCCCAGGAATGGCCGCCACTAATTGCTTGAGCATACGGATCCAGCAAAATCACATTCGGATTAAAGTAGTGGCCATTCTTGCCGTCACTAGGACCTCCCGCCCGATAGCCGTAGAGAATATCCGAGCTGAGGTGGTAGACAAAGATGTGCCAAACATCCCCAGTCTTGTGGATTTCCGGATCCAGGGGAATTTCGGCCAGGGGTTCTTCCTCGCCTTCCTCGAAGAGAACTAGGTGAATGCTGCCGGCGTTCCGTGAGAACACAGCAAAGTTGACCCCCCCCGGACTAGGGGTGGCTCCAAATGGGCGGCAGTGACCTCGGGAAGTAACAAAGTCCCGGGGTTTCTTTGATTTCAATAAGGCCGGCTTAGTTGGGGCTCTGCTGCCGATTTCATCCGAATCCGCTAATTCGGACTGCATCTGTTCTGGCTGAGGAGATTTCGGTTTGCGGGGCTTTCGGAAAAAGCGATCAAAAGTCATGTTGCAGAATCTCCATTCCACGTCGGCAAAGTTCCCGGCCATAGTCGGTCCAGGTTCCTTGCCCCCAATAACGGAAACAGCTGGTTTCCGCTGTCAGCAGGTGGAACAGGGCGTTTCGATAGGCATAGCCGTTTTTGTCGATCGGTTGATTGTCGATCTTTTCGTGGAAAGCCGCGCTCAGTTTATTCATGGGGTTGAGGAGGTTTTCATACCCTTTCACCCAACTAATGTCGTTGGTCCAGGAACCACCGTCGATGTTGAAGCCGGGATGGTCCTTTTGAACTGCCTCAATTGCTTTATCCGCAGCACCGGGTTCCCAGTTGCTGATGTGGGCAAAGACTTTGCCTTGGTGGATTGGGCGACAAACGGGGAACAGGTCTTCATTTACTCCCGCTTGTTGGATTAGTTCCAGGTACTCCGTCGCGTTGACCAGCACCACACCTTCCGCGCCTACCTGGTGAACTGCATTGCGATAGCCATCAGGGAACTCATTCATCATCACCCCGCCGTTTTCGCCATCGGCAATCTGGGTGACGATTGGCGGAATGGAGATACCACTGACTTCTTGTCGTGAAAGACCTTTGGCTTCGTACAACGGCTGCATCTGAGCGACAAGCTTGGTGTCTGAACCTTGGGTTTTAATGATGGCGACGATGGAAACTTCTTCGCCTTGGGAGTTCTTGGCAACCAGGCGATGAGGGAGATGCTTCTCCTGCAACCCCGAGCCGGCCAAAGTCTCAACAGTATGCTCTTGAACCAAAAGCCAGCGGAAGCCACACTCCTTCAGGACTTTTACATACTCATAGGCGACATCCGGGTGATTCGGCAGATGCATTTCCGGGGGAGAAAATCCTTTAACCCGCTCCAGGGCATCCCAACCGAAGATGGAGGCAAAGTTTTGTTGCCAGGCTCGGATATGAAGTAGGTAATCCGGCGGAGGGGTTGAAGAAACTACTGCATGCCCCCACATGGTGCCCAGCCATTCCGCATACCTCCGCATATGAGGATCACAGGTGATGCCGCGCAGGCGGTCGAGAATATCCTCACGTCCCATCTTGATTAGGCCGTAGAGCAGTTGGCCGGAATAGTCGAGCATCATCCGGGGACTTTTTCCTTGCTGGACCAGTTCCGGGATAATATCGCTCATGCGGGCATAGCATTCGGCGAAAATATGGGCGTTGTAGGAATCACCATCACTGCCGCCGTGCATCATGGCGTCGAGGTTGCTGATCACGTCGGCTGTTTGCAGATCCGATCCGCCTGCGGGAATCAATGGCTGGTGCATGTGCAGGGCCACCGCACAGGTAGCTTGCAGCCGGTCGAGGTGAAGGTTTGTTTCGTTTAGGAATACCGGTTGGCGCGAGGAGGTGACTTCTCTGACCTTTTCCTCAGCGCCGCAAAAATCCGGGAGGTCCGTTACAATTCCGGGCATATTCAATGTTCCTTTTAAATGTCCATGTTGAGGAGAATTTATTCTCACCAATTAAGTCTTTGAGGCAAACAGCTGGTAATCCAACTGGGGAAAGACTGCATCCATGTATTCCAGAGCACCTAAGCTGGAGGGGCTGACTTGGTGATTGTCGAGCGCGTTCAGCAAATGATGAAAGCGATTCAGGTGGTCCCAAAAACGGCGGCGGGCATACTCATCGGTGGTGCCGTTGGTGATCATAAACGGCCAGTCGGAACTTTGCGCCAACAATAGCTCGCGGCCGGCTTGGCGAACCGCACGATCTTCCAACGTACCATCTAACGGTTGGGCTGAGATCCGATCCACCGTTTGCCGCATCCGCACCGTGGCTTCATGCAACGGCCGCCACATCCATTCGGTCTTGGAATTCACCCAATGTTCGAAGTATCCGTTCTTGCCCCAACTGCTGGGTGCCAGAATTGATTTTTGTTGAATGGGATGATGGCTGAGGTACTCGCCTGCGGTGCTCGGCTGAAGTTCATCCCCACCGGCCGCCATCTCCCGGAAAACATAGTAGATCCATTGCGGTCCTTCAAACCACCAATGTCCAAACAGTTCGGCATCATAAGGAGAAACAATCACGGATGGGAACGGAATACCACTGCTGGCTCGATTAACCTCATTACGGCAGCGATAAACAAAATCTTTGGCATGCCCTTCGGCGGTTTCACGGGCCCAATCGGGATTGTAAAGGTGTTTGTTCTCCCCCGGACCGGTGATGCGGTGGTATTTGATGCCGGTATTGGAACGGATGCCCTCTGCATACTGGAAAGGAGCGATGTACTCCTGGTCGACCTCAAAGCCGACGTCCCGGTAATACT
Source organism: uncultured Alcaligenaceae bacterium (assembly GCA_964588185.1). Lineage (GTDB taxonomy): Bacteria > Planctomycetota > Planctomycetia > Gemmatales > Gemmataceae > CAZPPD01. The sequence continues at coordinate 11,161 of CAZPPD010000016.1, forward strand.
CCCGGTAGTTGTAAGAAGCGGGATATCCTACTTTGCTGCTCCAAACCAACTTGGATGTCATGGGGTGCCGGCCGAACGCAGCAACTCCGCTAGGAGTGTAGAGGGGAGCGGCAACGCCAAACAGCGGCTGGGGGTCGGCATGATCGATGGCGTGCTCATCTACCACAAAGTACCGGACTCCTTCTTGGGCAAGCACCTCCTCTAGACCATCGTAGTATGCACATTCCGGTACCCAAAGGCCTTTGGGTTCTCTGCCCAAAAGACGCTGATGTTCTTGGATGGCAAGTCGCACCTGAGCGCGAACCGCAGAGCGCTCACAACTCAGCAACGGCAGAAAACCATGAGTTCCAGCGCAGGTAATTAGTTCCAAATGACCTGCGTCTTCTAATTCCCGGAAGACAGAAAGCAGCTTGGTACCGCAGCGCTCGACATAAGTGTGACGGGCTTCTTCGAACAGGCGTTTGTACATCTGGGCCAGGAAATTGACATCCTGCCAGTCATTGGTTCGTTGGCATTCCTTGTTTGCCAGTTCCACGCATAGGTTGAGGTGGCGTAGGCAGCGATCTCGTAACAGGTCGTCCTCCATCATATTCGCCAGCGTCGGCGAGATGGAAAGGGTGAGTTTAAAAGGGATGTTTTCCGAGCGCATCTGGTCAAAAAATTTGATGAGCGGAATGTAGGTCTCAGTAACGGCTTCGAAAAACCAGCGCTCCTCCAAGAATCGGTCATATTCGGGATGCCGAACATAAGGGAGATGAGCGTGCAGGATTAAAAGCAGGTAACCTCGCGGCATTGTAAGTTCCCATTCTTCCGTGTGGGACCTACAGAAAGGTCCCTGTTGTTATTTACAGAGGGGATTGCTTCCAAAGCAATCTGGCCTGACTTCGTCATTTGCGGATGGCCGAACGTAGGTGTTCTTCCAGATGTTCGGCAACTTGATCCCAGCCAAAGCGGGCTTTTAGTTTGCGGTTTCCATTTTTCCCAAGAGTGGCTCTTAACTTTTCGTCAAACAGCAGGCGTTCAATTCCCCAAACGCAGCTATTGACGCTGGAGTAGCACAAGACACTGTCTTTTTCGTGCTCCAATAAATCCGGAGCCGCGTCATGAGTCGCCAATATCGGCCGTTGTGCGGCCCAGGCTGCTTGGATAGGCCACCAGGGTGTCGGCTCGCGGCTAGGCACGGCGATAATATCTGCTGCCCGGATTAATTCCTGGAGTTCCGGTCCTTCAATACTTCCCGGAATACGAATCGCATGTTCGAGTAGGAGATAGCGGACATAAACTCGGAGCGGCCAGTATTCCTCACCGTAACCTAGTAGAACCAAGCGTGCTTGCGGATGGTTCTTTAAGATTGCCGGCATGGCTTTTACCAGCAAGTCCGGACCATAGCGTTGGCTAAAATCTCCGTTGTATAGAATGAGCGGATCGACCGGGCCGATTTCATAGCGGGCTTTTACTTCACCTGCGTCCAAATCGGAGGCGAAAGTTTCAGTCGGGAATCTGGGATAAGCATTTACCAGTTTTCCATCCCATTCGTGAGACCACTCAGACACAACCTTCCGGGTTGCCTCATTGTGAATCACTATTGATCTGGCTTCCCGCAACCCGGTCCGTTCGATCTCATCGATCTTCCTGCTGGTGTCGCTGCTCAAATCACTTCGCTGTCGCTCCAGGGAGTGCAGTGACAAGACGGTGGTAAGGTTTTTTAATCCGTGCAACATAGAAAGAGCGGGAATAGTTGACCATTCATGTCCCAGGAGAATGAGATTTCCTAAGCCGGTGGGAAACCGCTGCATAAAACGATTCGAGGCATGACTGGTAAATTCTTCGACCTGGTCAAGGTACTCAGCCTTTTCGTCGCAGCTTACCGCATAATTTTTGAGATTTGGCTCCTCTACGACAAATGGTCGCCGGGAGAAGAGATGTACCTCAACACCTCGGCGAGTCAACCCGGCTAACTCATTGGCCACGTATTGGCCAACAGGTGAGTCCGGACTTTCAAAGCAGAAAGCAGCCACAACCAGCTGCTCTTTGGTAGTTTCAACAATAGCTGGAGGCAGTTCGACTTTTTCCGGTTGCTGCGAAGTTCCTTGTTCTTCCCATTCCTTGTGCATGTCGGAAATTTTGGAAGTCGCCTCATCCACCTGAGGTGATACTTCATGGTAAAGCGGGGGGAGACCTTGTGAGTCATCTTCCTGAGGTGACTCTTGCTGAAAAGATTCATCCGGAGATGGTTGCGTTTCCACTGCTACCGATTCAACTTGAGGCAACGGCTGCTCTGCTGTTGGAGTCTCATTATTTTCCGAGAAATCCTGAGGCTCAGCAAACTCATCTACCCTTTCCGGATTTTCCTGTTCTGTAGGCTCCTCTTGAACAGTTGGCACATTTGATGGCGTTATTTCCCTCTCTTCTGCCGGGGGAGCCTGATATCCTTGGAAAGGAGCCTTGCCATAATGTGGAGGGGATTGCTCCGCCTGTGGATGTTCGGGGCGGGCAGGAACAGCATCTCTATCCGGAATAGTTTCGGCCGAAACTTTGCCCTCAGAAGGAGTTCCCTGTTTGTCACTAGAATCTCGGCGTAAGGAGGGGAAGTTCGTGGCGCAGATCTCCAGATAGCGGCGCCCAACTTCTTCCCAATTGGGCATACTGTTCTCACTGCGTTTGCCGTTCCGGCCCATTTGGTCGGCGTGGAAAGGATCACTAATGATGCGGTCAACCGCCCACACAATGGAGCCGGGATTGTCATAAGTGATAATGCCGGTCTCTTCGTGATGGATAAGGTGCGCAGGGCCTCCGTGAGTTGTTATTACCGGCCGGCCGCCTCTGCGGGCCAAATCTACTACGGCATCATCCATGGGAACGCGAAATCGCGAAGGCAAAACCAATGCCTCAGCCGAGCGGACCAGTTTGGTAAGGAAATCGCCTTCCACATGGCCGAGTAACCGTATGGCATGGGAAACGCCGAGGTGATGCATGTGGTGCTCGAGATGGGAATGCATATCCCCTTCCCCGACCAAAGCAAAGCGAATATTATCGGCTCTGCCCAACAGGATGGGAAGTGCTTCCAAAAGGAGGTCTACACCCGTAGCATGTTCCAACGGGCCGACGAATAGGAGCAAACGGTCCAGTGGGCCAAATCCGATGTCTTTTTTCACTTGGCCGAAGTCAAGAGGACATTCCCATTCATCCGGTAGGCGGCCCTGCATTGGAAAACCGAAGACCTTCGTTTCATCGGCATCCAACTCTTTGACCATGCGGTCGCGCACATTTGCCGGCACCAAAAGACAATCGGCCTTCTGAGCCATGTTCCTTTCATACGCCTCAATCTCTTGAGACATGGAATCGGAGGGGGAGCCGTTGACGCTCCTTTTCGATGGAGCTTAGCGACAGAACTCTAGTTGCATTAAAATGATTCGCTGCAGCAGCAGCCATCCACTCATGAGCATGCACGAGGTCAAAGGAATCAAAATCCTGCAATCGTTCCTTGATAGCTTGCGCGTAACTTTGGGCTTGCTCAATTGGGGGCAAGTCAAGCGGTATTCCAATAGGTTCGTAATGGACACCATTGACCTCACAAGGTTGGTGAAATTCGTTTTGGGCAGGAACGAAGACATGAACTCGATGTCCTTTGGCACATTGCTGAGCCGCTAATTCCGAAACGAAGTCACTAAGGTCATCCGCTTGCCCGCTAACCCTGGAGGAAAAGGCCAAGGTTGCAATTCGTAATCCGGGCCGAAGTTTTGGGCGGCGGCGCTCATTGAGGATTCTTTCTTGATCCCAGACATTGCCGACTTCTTCGACATGGCCATCTTCGACCAGCAATCCTGCTTGATCATGCCGGCTGGAACTGGAAATCGGGGAAAAGCGAACTACATTGGAGCGGGCGGCGGGTATAAACTCACCCGTCCGTAGGAGGAAACCAATTTCGGCTATTTGCCAGCTTCCGGGGCGGTTGATTGGGAAAAAACGTCTGCCGCAAATTTCCGGTAATTCGTGATCCTCGATACAATGAGCATTGAAGCCGTTAAATTCGATCCAGGAGACATCGTATAGCCGCAATAGCATGCGGCAGTTGTTCCAATAGTCGCCTTTCTCACGCTCTACCTGATCAATCCACCCGGAACAGATCCGCCAATGGGCGAAACCAAGTCCGGGGGATACCATTGTGAGTCCCGCATGGTTGGCCCCGGGTTGATAGGCTTCTGCGGGTTTGCTCTCCCCGATCTCCCAGGCACATTGGCGTAGAACATCTTGAGAAATTGCGGTTGAGGTTTTCGTGGGGGACTTCTTCTTGAAGTCAGCATCTTGTTGCAGCGTTGCTGCCGGTTTTTCATAGTCGAGGACTGCGGTTTCTATTTCGCTCATGGAATCCTTTGCTAACAAATAGAGCTATAGATGTTTTCCGTTTGTTCCGCGATACAATCCCAGCTGAAGACAGCCTCTACAGCTGCCCGCCCGTTCCGTCCCATCCACCGGCAGCGATCGTGATCGGCCAGTAGAGTTCCCAAACCCCAGGCTACGGAGTCCGGTACATCGTCAACTTGCAGACCGTTGATTTCATGCCAGACGAATTCCGATGGTCCACCTCGCTTTGTACTGACAACCGGCTTGTGGGCACTCCATCCTTCCAGGATGACAATTCCAAACGGCTCATTGCGGCTGGGCACTGCCACAACATCGCAAGCCTTGAACAAGTCATGAAGTTCCCGGCCGCGAACAACACCTAGTACCCGCAAGGCATGAGCTACACCTAACCGATGGGCAAGCGCACAGACCTCGCTTCGCATATGGCCGTCGCCGGCAAAGACAAACTTGGCATTGGGATAATATTGGAGAACCGGGGGCATGGCTTGGACCAAGATGTCCGGTCCTTTCTGGACCACCATGCGGCCTACAAATAAGATTGTTGGGTCAAGAGGACCGATGGCATACCTGGCTTTGACCGCACCGGCGTCCAGATCATAGTCAAACTGGTGGGAATTTACTCCATTATAGACCACGTTAACCTTTCGGTCCGGCAACTCATACAGCCACTGGATTTCTTTCTTGAGCAGGTTGGAGACCGTAATCACTTGGTCGGCCAGGTACGTCCCATGGCGTTCTTGATGATGGACCCGATCCGCTTGACCTTTAAAGAACTGATTGCCGTTTCGGCCATATTCCGTTGAATGCATCGTCAGGACAGCTTTGCGGCCGCGTCCTTCTTTGATCCAAGCAGCCGCATTGGAGGCCAGCCAATCATGAGCATGAACGATGTCAAAGGTGCCGGTATGGTCTTCAACCGCAAAAAACCGGTGGACAAATGCCCGGTTCATATTGTTTACTTCGTCCACAAAATCCGGGTGCAAATCGAAACCACACCGGTGGTAATGCACTCCGTGGACTTCCTCATAATCCGGTTGACCCTGCCCCCGACGGGTGAAAACATGAACCTCATGATCTCGGCGTTGCATTGCCGCTGCAAGTTCTGTGACATGAACTGCTACACCACCAACCGGGATGGAATGAAGTGTTTCCCAGGAAAATAGTGCAATTCGCATATAAGGCTTCCTCTAGTTTCTCAAAATTGAGAGCAAATAATATACCCAACAAATCCATAAATCCTAAATTTAAACTTCACTTGGCGATACATTTCATAAGCGTGTTTAATTCCACGAGATTTGCCAAAGAATATCGCAGCAACGCTTAATCATTACCCATATCGGGAAACTGATTCGGAATATCTGGGTTTTGCTTGGCAGGCTTGGGTAGCGGGTGGAGTGGTAGGGGAATGGTATTTTTTCCTATATGGGATGAATCTGATTCCCATCTGCGGATCCTCCCGCAAACTGTAGGGTTTCAGAAATGGCACTGTCGACCATCGACAGGTGCACTAAGCTTTTGCAAGCGAAGTGGCTGAGTAAATCGGGGCGACTGGATTCG
>CAZPPD010000016.1:17092-17974 GCA_964588185.1 uncultured Alcaligenaceae bacterium
AAATCGAAGAGTTTCAGACCGCGCTGTCGACCGTCGACAGGTACACTTAACGTGTGTTCGGCAAACGACTTGTGTCAATCGGGGCGACTGGATTCGAACCAGCGACCTCACGGTCCCGAACCGTGCGCTCTAGCCAAGCTGAGCCACGCCCCGAAGAGCTATCTATCGGAAAATCACCATTAAACATACTAACGGGTTTGCAATTGTCAACTTTTGTTTCTCTATATAATCGGTTCCACTTAGGTTCTGCGGTCTCCATTACAGAAGCTCATAGATAGTTGCAATTCCTTGGCCGGCACCGATACACATGGTGGCGAGTCCCAGATTTGCTCCTCGGCGCTCCATTTCGTGAATCAGAGTAGTGGAAATCCGTGCTCCGCTGGCTCCCAACGGATGGCCGATGGCAATGGCTCCGCCGTTGACGTTTACCTTCTCCGGGTCCGCTTTGAGGAGTTTGATTACCGCTAAGGTTTGGGCGGCGAAGGCTTCATTGATCTCGATCAGGTCGATATTTTCCAGCTTTAATCCGGCGCGCTGCAGAGCTTTATGAGTTGCCGGAACCGGCCCGATCCCCATGACCGAAGGATCCACTCCGGCAACCGCCATTGCGCGGATCTTGACTTTGGGTTTTAGTCCCCGATCTTTGGCTTTCTCCTCGGACATTATTAACAGGGCAGCCGAACCCACATTGATCGGGCTGGAATTTCCCGCCGTCACAGTACCGCCGTCGGGCATAAACACTGGCTTTAATGTGGATAAGGCCTCCAGACTGGTGTCCCAGCGAATGCATTGATCGACCGACACGATTTTCTTGCGGCCTTCTTCGTCGCGGCCCCACGTGGGAATCACTTCTTTGGAAAAACGACCGGCGTCCGTTGCTTC
>CAZPPD010000017.1:0-17810 GCA_964588185.1 uncultured Alcaligenaceae bacterium
AAATCCATCCGCCCCTGCTGCAGCAATATACTGAGCAAGCCCGGAGCATTTCAGGGATTTGAAATGGACACGGACTTGGACCGTTTTATTTTTAAAAGCCCCAAACATCCGCTTTAGATTAGTATCCACGACATCCAAATCGATGAGTAGCTTCGGGGTTTCCAGCTTGCGAACAGCTTGGCCGATAGTAATCGCCATAAGGAAAGCCTTTAAAGGAGAAAAGTTTCTACTCCAGATTTGACTAGGAGACGAGCACGGGGTTGGCTACACTTTTTTGAAGTTGGCGGCAACATAATCTTGCCCCACTCTTCGTGGTTTGCTACCTTCATTGCTCCAACGAACCTCCACGATTCGCATCCCTGATAAACCTTATCTAATAACAGGTACTCATAGGTAACCAATGAGCGAATCTAAGGTCGACGACTCTTCCAATCAGAACCTGAAGATTTCCCCCTATTATTGGTTTTTTGGAATTCTGCTATTCGTTTTGGGAATTAGCCTGTTATTCCGAAAATATTCCGAGTGGGAATTGGTTTATGTCCAGGCAGGCAAATTTCTTCTGGCTGGAGAGGACCCTTATGATCAGAAAATCGGTTATTCCTACCCCATGTTTTCGGGCTGGGCGGCTATTCCATTCGTATTTGCTCCTCCCTTTTTGAGCCGGTTGATTTGGATTGCCGTCAATTTTGCCTGCCTGATTTTTCTGGTTCGCGGGGCTTGGTTTCTTACCGGGGGAAGGAACCTTCAGGGAAACAATGTACCGGTCCGTGAGCATTTCATTTTGCTTGCTGGTTTGGGCTGTGGAATAACCTACGTGTTAAATTGCCTGTTTCATCATCAAACCGACATCCTTATTGCCGCTTTACTGGTAGCCGGCTGTTTAGCCCTATCCCGGTCGCAATCCATTTTGGCCGCAACCTGGATTGGGTTAGCCGCCGCGATGAAATGCACTTCGTTGCTTTTTCTCCCCTATTTCTTATGGCGAGGAAATTGGCAAGCAGCCAGTTGGTTGTTGGTGGTAGCGGTAGGAGCGAACCTTCTGCCCGATTTGTCCTGTCCTCACCCGAATGGATCGTACTGGTTACAAGAATATTATGCAGACTTGAGCGGTTATTTTTCCCAACCGGATTACGTACCCGGAACCTGGAAAAGTGCCGATATCTATAATCAAGGATTGGCAGGAGCTTCCAAACGATTCCTTTCCGGAGAATCCTCTTTTGCTTTCTCCCCACGTTCTCTTCGCCTGCTGTTGTTTTCGCTTGAAATTGGTCTGCTTCTGATCACCGCTTGGGTCATGGGCAAACCTTTTCAGTCTTCTCCCAACCAGGGGACATTTTCACGAAGAGAATTAATTGAATACAACCTTATTCTGCTGTTAATGCTGTTGCTTTCTCCCATGTCCAGTCCTGCTCATTTCGGCATTCTTATCTTCCCCGGAATGCTGCTAGCCCGAATGGCGTTACTGGGAAAAAACGCAGTAGCTTTCCTGTGCGTTTTGGCCGCCATTGTCTTGAGTTTGGGCTTAAACAAGGATTTAGTAGGCCAAACCCTTTATACCTATTTCCTATTTTCTGGATTTGCCATGTGGGCTGCGGTTTCCTTGTTCCTGGGGTGCCTGGTCGCTCTCCCAAAAAGCAGATGGGAGGAAACTGCCCGCCCGGTTTCCATTTCCGCCGATGAATTTCTAAAGGAAACGCAAGGAACGATCCCAAAACCACCTTCGAAAAAAGCAGCTTAATGATTCAATATGGATGGTACACTTTTTCCTGCCCCGGCATTCGCTACATTAAATAGTGTGCAGATGAAATGAATGCTGAATTGTTATATCCGAATAAGATTCGCTAATTCCATTTTGTTCCTACCAGAAATTCTCCCGGCAAACCAATTATGCAAGACTCCTCAAGTCTTTCCCCAAAAGAAGACCCAACCTCAGCACCAGAAACCGCCGAAGAAACCGCAATAAACCGAAGAGCATTATTAGTGGTTTTTCTGGTGGTATTTATCGACTTGCTGGGGTTTGGCATTGTTATTCCATTGCTTCCGCTATTTGCTGACGCTTTTGTGGAAACAATGATCCCGGGAACCGGCGATTCGGTGGTTGGCGGAATCATTTTGGGACTGTTGATGTCCTCCTTTTCCGCCATGCAATTTGTTTTTGCTCCCCTGTGGGGCAAAATCTCCGATCAGTACGGCAGGCGACCGATATTGTTGCTGGGCTTGGGGGGATCAGTGATTTTCTATATCCTCTTCGGCTATGCCGCCAGCTTGTCAACAGAGTACGCTACCTTAGCACTTATCCTTTTATTCGTTGCTCGATTGGGAGCCGGTATCACCGGTGCCACTATCGCTACGGCACAAGCAGCCATCGCAGATTCCACCCCCAGCCACAAACGCAAAATCGGCATGGCCCTGATTGGTGTCGCCTTTGGGATTGGCTTTACTTTTGGTCCCCTGATTGGATTCGGTTGTTTGTTTTTTTTCGAGGACGTTCCCGGTTCCGTCGGCTACGGGGCAGCAGGGTTATCTTTAATCGCCTTGCTTTGGGGATTCATTATCCTGCCCGAGACGAGGAAATTCGGGACAGACTCCCCTCGCCGAAAGTGGGTCAGTTGGCAAGACACCAAAGCGATTCTGAGCATGCCCACCATTGGTTTGTTGGTGCTGATCTTTTTCCTGACGACCATGGGATTTGGAGCTTTCGAACCGACACTGGCCCTAGTGAACAAGGACACGTTGGATCTGTCGAAGAAATTCAATTTCCTGATTTTTGCTTACGTGGGTTTTGTCCTGTTGATTTCCCAAGGTATTCTCTACCGCCGTCTGGCCGGCAAATTAAGTGAAGTATCCTTTATGACCATCGGTTTGGTATTAATGGGACTGGGGTTGGGATTGTTGGGAGCCTTTGTATTCTTGAAAGAGGCAGATCTATCCTGGAATACCCTTCTCACGGGGATATTAGTCAGCCTTACGGTTGCGGTGATGGGATTTGCGTTTCTAACTCCTTCAGTCCAGGCCCTAATATCCCGCCGGAGTGACCCGGAACGGCAAGGGGAAATTCTGGGCGTGAACCAATCAGCTTCGGCTTTAGCTCGAATACTGGGCCCCTTTATGGGGCTGGCATTGTATAAGGTTCCCGGAACGGGACATTTGCTGCCCTATGCTTTTGGAGCATTCGTTCTTTTAGCTCTGCTTCCCCTGATTCCAAAGATTCGGAAGGAAAAGGAATAGAAGTTAACCTTGCGAAAGGATTCGCACCATGAGATCGCCGGCAAAAGTTCCTCTTCAAAACATATCCCCAAACAGGATCGCATTGATCAAACCCAGCGCCTTGGGAGATATCGTCCATAGTCTTCCTGTTCTAACAGCATTACGGCAAAAATACCCGAGTGCTCATATCACCTGGATCATCAATAAGAATTATGAGGCCCTCTTGGAGGATCACCCGCACCTGGATGCCACTCTCCCGTTTGACCGCAGTGCATTTCATTCGGGTTGGGGAAAAGCTATCCGGACCTACAGCACCTTCATTCGGCAATCAAGATCCGCCCAGTTTGATTTCGTGATTGACCTCCAAGGCTTATTTCGCAGCGGCATGATGGGGTGGCTAAGGGGTGCTACACGACGAGTAGGTCTGGAGACTGCTCGGGAATGTTCTTCCTGGTTTTACACTGACGTGGTTTCGGCAGATAATATTCGCACTCTCCATGCGGTGGATCGTTACTGGGAAGTGGTAAAAGCCCTCGGCGCGGATGATGTTCCACTGGAATTTCACCTTCCCATCCTCCCGGAAACAGACCAATGGGTGCAGAGATTGTTCGCGGAATACCCAATGCCCTGGATTGGGCTCGGAGTGGGGGCCCGCTGGTATACCAAACGTTGGTTACCACAGCATTTCGCAGCCCTGGCGAAACAAGCCCAAGAATCTTTCGGAGGAACCATCTTTTTCGTTGGGCGACCGGACGAACAACCACTGGCAATGGCCGTTTCGGATAACCTTCCTGGCCCGGTGTGTAATCTCATCGGCCAAACCACATTGCCGGAACTGGTCGCCGTCCTTAACCGAATGGATGTTTATGTTGCCAACGATTCCGGCCCCCTCCATTTGGCTGCTGCCCTTGGTCGGCCTGTAATAGCTCCCTATACTTGTACCAGTGTCCGGTTGCATGGTCCCTACAGGTCCATGGGAACGGCGGTAGAATCTACTGTTTGGTGTCGGGGAAGTTATTTGCGCCATTGCAACCGGTTGGAGTGTATGCAAGAGTTAACACCGGAACGACTTTGGACTCCTCTCGAAGAGGTACTGCAACAATGGCAACAAAAAAAACAGTTCGCCTGATCTTGGCCAGTGGTTCACGCGGCAGGCGTGGTTTGATGCAAAAAGCCGGATACGATTTTGAAGTGATCCCTTCAAATGTAGAAGAACCGGAGCCCGAATCGGTCATGGATATTCGCCGCTTCGTCCACGAAATCGCTTGGACGAAAGCAGCAGCCGTTGCCAAGAAAGTTTCTGAGGGAATCATTATTGCCGGGGACACGGTTGGTTGGGTGAATGGACAAGTAATCGGCAAACCCAATGATGAAGCTCATGCCCGGGAAATCCTGAAATTTCTGGGGGGAAAAACTCACGAATTATGGACCGGAGCGGTTCTTTGGCGAAAACCGGATGATATCCAGATTGCCTGGCAGGAATGCAGTAAGGTGAACTTTCGCCAACTGACCGATGTGGAGCTGGATACCTACATCGCAACACGAACCTGGGATGGTTGCTCCGGTGCCTATGCCGTCAAGGAACAGGATGATCCCTATGTTTCAGTTGTCGAAGGAACGATCAGCAACGTAGTTGGTTTTCCCATGGAAACATTTGCTAGGGTTTTGCCTTTGTTGATGGCTGGGGATTTGTAACTTCCTTCCATTTCGCAGATAATTATAGATCCAAAATTTTCTGACACACGAGTGTTCGGATCACGGTAGTTTCTTTATACCCTATGAGTTTGTTATCTACCCATTATGAAGAGGAAACGATGCGAAAGTTAACTCTGAGTCTTGTACTTGGAATTCTGTCAGTAAATCTCTCCGGACCTTGTGTGGCAGCGGATACCGGTAAGAACCTCATTGGCCGAAAAGTTCCGGCGTTTTCCCTAAAAGATTACCGGGGAAAGATTCATTCTTTGTCCGACTTCAACGACGCCAAATTGCTGGTCATTGGATTTCTGGGCACGGAGTGCCCGCTGGCAAAACTTTACGGACCTCGCCTGGCGAAAATCGCCAAAGAATATGAGCCGGAAAAAGTCGCCTTTATCGGCATCAATTCCAATGTCCAAGATTCCATAACCGAGATCGCCGCTTACGCCCGCATCCACAAAATTGAATTCCCTCTGCTCAAAGACCTCGGAAATAAAGTAGCCGATCAAATTCAAGCTCAGCGAACCCCGGAGGTCTTTGTGTTGGATGAGAAACGGATCATTCGCTATCACGGTCGAGTGGACGATCAATACGGAGTTGGCTACGTCCGGGATGAAGTTAAACGGGAAGATCTAAAAGTTGCCTTGGATGAACTGTTAGCCGGGAAAGAAGTATCTACACCTACAACCGAAGCTCCCGGCTGTTTCATCGGCCGCATCCAGAAACCAAAAGCCGATTCCAAAATCACCTACTCCAAACACATCGCTCACATCTTGCAAAAACGTTGTGTCGAATGCCATCGGAAAGGGGAGATCGCACCTTTTTCCCTCACCAATTATGAAGAGGTAGTCGGTTGGGCCGAAACCATCGCCGAAGTGGTTCGCGACCGCCGCATGCCTCCTTGGCATGCCAATCCAAAATACGGCAAGTACGCCAATGACCGCAGCTTGTCGAAAAAAGAAATGGACCAAATCTTTGCCTGGGTTGATAACGGAGCTCCGAAAGGAAATCCAAAACACCTCCCCGCACCTCGAAAGTTTGTCTCCGGTTGGCACATGCACCGCCCACCGGATCGAATCATCCCAATTACCGACCAGCCGGTAAAGATTCAGGCGACCGGTGCCGTTCGCTACAAGTATTATGTAGTCGATCCCGGTTTTACAGAAGACAAATGGTTCGACGCTGCTCAAGTCTTACCGGGCAATCATGCGGTCCTACATCACGTTCTGGTATTTGCCGTCCAAGGGAAAAGCATCGGCAAAGCCTTGCGAAAAATTGGGGGCGGCCGCGATAGCTTCCTGGTAGGTTATGTCCCGGGCATGCGTGCTCGCCGGTATCCCCAAGGAATGGCCATGCGGATACCGGCCGGATCTCGCTTGGTTTTCCAGGTTCACTATACACCAATTGGAACCGTCCAATATGACCAATCCAATTTGGGACTCTGCTTCGTGGATCCGAAGACCGTGAAAAAGGAAATTCTCATTTGGAGTGCCTCCAACCAATTTGTCCACCTTCCCCCCGGCATGGAAAACCGCAAAGCAGGAGCAACTTCCGGCTTTATGCCCAAGTCTGAGTTACTGGCGTTTATGCCCCATATGCACCTGCGGGGAAAATCGTTTCGCTACGAGATAATCTACCCGGATAAGAAAAAGGAAATTATTCTGGACGTCCCGCAATTTGATTTCAACTGGCAGACCACCTACCGGTTAGCAAAGGGAAAACCTCTACCCAAGGGAACACGCATTCACTGCACTGCCCACTACGACAATTCGGATAACAACCTCATCAATCCCAATTCGAAAGCGCGTGTTCGTTGGGGAGATCAAACATGGGAAGAGATGATGATTGGATACTTTGCCTATGCAGTGGACGTAGATCCGAAGAATCCCAATTCGAAAGCCAACCACACCAGCTGGTCCCGGCCAGAAAAAGCCAAGATGCTCGCCAATCAACTGGTGAACCAGAACGATACCAATAACGATGGCAAAGTTGGCCGCAATGAAATCCCATTTCAGTTCTTTTTCGCTTTTGCGCGAATTGATCGGAACGAAGATGGCTATCTGACACCAGCAGAAATTGCCACAGCATTTGAGGCTTATCGAAAGAAATGACATTCCAAATAGGACGAAGTAGCGCTCTGGTTGTTGGGAAAAACCACAAGGTCGATACAACACCACCCAACCTTCTGCAAAGCGCCACTCCGCGGACTTTTCCATTCAGTGAGAGTGCCCATGAGAAACCCTCATGGGCGTTTAGTTTGAAGCGTCCTCACATTGGTATAGTGAAAAATTAGTAGGACGAGTCTCCAGATGTCTCCAGGCTCGTCCAAACCGGTCGGGCCGGGAGACCCGACCTACCATATCGGTCTAAAACCTTTGCTATGCAGTAATATGTTGAGCTACGACTTGGCCGAAGTAAGCGGCGGTATCGTAGTTCTCGGCAGTGATAATCTTTCCTTCCACAATTACATCATCGGCAACCGTTGTCGGGTCACCAACGGAACCGCTTTCAACCATAATGGCACCGTTTGATTCCAGGTGATGGCGGGAGGTGTTTTGGATGTAACCACCATCGATAATTTCATCGGGTGCATTTCCTGCATATCCTGATACCGTCACTCCTTCCAGAAACGGGTCTCCCTCAACCCTTGCGTAGGCCAAAACATTCACCGCATGGCAGATAGCGGTCACATATTTCCCTTGTCCCCAGAAATCATTGATCAGCTCATTCACGATGGTTTTGGTCTCAGGGTCGCCGTTGTAGTTGGCGTTGCCATAGGTCCCTTCATAGGCATATTGGTATTGTGAAGAACCCCAACCGCCTACGAATACGATCGCCGAGTAATCCTCTGCCGATGCATCCACGAGTGCAATATCCGGCATTACATATCCGCCATCTTCTCCTTGGCCGGAGTTCCAGTGAGGTGTGCTCAGATTTACCTCCGTAGCTGCAACTACCACGTCTAAACCTGCGGCTACCAATGAAATCCGGGTGTCATTATATTCCTGGTAGTAAAAGTCTTGATTGGCGATCACCATCAGGACCGGAAGGATATTCAACTCTCCTTCTTGGGGTGGTTGGAGGGTAGGTCCTTCTTCCGGATCATCATCAGGCTGTATGGTTGGGCCGCCGTCTCCTAATGGTGGTTGTAGAACAGGATTCGAGTCACCAGTTGGTTCCGGTTGCAAAGTTGGTTCCGAATCGTCAACCGGTTCTTGGATTGGTTCTTCTTCCACAGGTTCCTCAGCAACCGGTTCTGGTCCATCTACCGGTTGAGGCTCATCCACTGGTTCCGGCTCACTGGGTTCCTCTGCAGGCATAGGTTCCTCTGCCCCACCCGGGTCGACTTCAGGTTGATCCGAGGTGTAGTTTTTGAATACTTCATCGGCTACCACTGATCCAAAGAGCAAAGCACTTCGCCAATCTTGTCCGGTAATTATTTGGCCGTCCACATGAACATCGTCGCTTGGTTTCGCCGGATCTCCCAAAGAATTCTCCGCAAACAGGACTGCATTATTGGCAGCTAGTTGGGACTCCGTATTTCTTCCACCGGTATCCGAGGCGGGGGCATATCCGTGGTAACCTGCCACCGTACGGCCATCCAATAAGCTGGTTCCATCGACTCGTGCGTAGGCAAGTACCGACACTCCATAGCAGATGGCGGCGACATGTTTATCCTGATCCAGAAAATCATTTATCAAGTCATTGGTGGTCTGACGCAAATCCCGGCTCCCATTGTAAGCCGCATTGTGATAGGTCCCTTCAAATCCGTACTGATACGTTGCTGATCCCCAACCGCCGACAAATACAATGGCAGAATAATCTTCTGCTTCAACATCCGTCAGTGCCAAGTCCGGTTGAACAAATCCCCCGTCGGCTCCTTGACCGGAATTCCCATGAGGTTGAGCCCAACCGGTAGAAGTGGAGGCGACTTCCACTTCCAAACCGGAGTCTTCGATAGCAGTGCGAGTGTCCGCATAGTCGCTATACCAAAAATCTTGATTAGAGATGACCATTAAAACCGGATCAACACTGTCCGCGGTAAGAACCACTCGTTCTTCCAGTGATTCCAACTGCAATCGGAGTCGACTTTTCTGCGTAGTTTTTTTCGATTTCCCAGAAAACAGGTCTTTTAAAGCAAACATTCAAACCTCCATTAAATTCTCAAATTACCATTTCCAGAAGTTCTTGGGAGAGGGATTAAAACTGCCCTCTTCCCCGTTCACAAAGAAATGGCACGGCAAAAAGAAATCTTTCAGAGGAATTGGATTTTTTTTCACAAGAATGACCCGGCAACCATAAATCTTTGCGGGGAAATGCCTTAGCTTTTCTTGGGAATTTCAAATTAGGAGGGTGAAGCAGATTCTTCCGGTTATGCATTCCTTTGCGGGCTGAGATTTTTTGGTATCCATTTCAGTCGCGCAAGCTGCTTCTAAGGCGGCGTTCTTAATGTGAAATGGTTAACAATTGAAGAAAACAAAACTCAATCAAACTGAGAGATAAGCCATGAAAAAGCTCCTGATTATTGCAACGGCAACGGTAGCAGGATTAACTGGCGGGTTAAACCAAGCCAAAGCCAACATTTACCAAGACATGCAAGTAGTCGCCAGCTTCTATCCCAAATATTTGCATCGCTCTCCCGACCGTGGGGGAATGCGTTATTGGAAATGCCAACTTCTTGCCGGGAAATGCTTGCGAGAAGTCGAAGTCGGTTTCTTGGCCAGCGAAGAGTATTACCGCATTAACGGTTGCACTCCGGAAGGCTTTGTTAGTGGACTGCTAACCGATGTTCTGGGCCGGCCTGCTTGTCCCCAACAAGTGGCCCGTTGGTTGACCCGCCTGCACAACTGTGGCTGCCGTGTTACCGTGGCTCGGGAAGTGCTGGATATGGCTTATGCCGATGCTGCTCCTGTAGTCGTGACTCCGCCACCTGTTGTGGTCAATCCCCAACCTGCTGTGGTGGTTCCAACGCAAAGAATTTATCAGCCGGTTGTGGTTCCGGTTCATCGTCCCCGCTATCACCCGAGAAATCATTCACGAGGCGGAATCCGAGTTCAGTTCAGCTTGCCGATTCGCTTTTAGGTGAAATCGAGAAAGCAAAACGCAGTGGCACCTCCAGTAAAAAAGCCTCGCCTATTTGTTTGGCGAGGCTTTTATAATTTCGGATAATCCAAAGGCTAGTTACTACTAGGCTCAATCACCATCGACAAGGGATTGGTCCAGAATTTCAAATCCGGATTGTAGTACAAGTAGGCTCGGCTGGCTGGTCCGCGATATTCGCCGGGAATCTCGCAGATCAGATCCAAGTTGATTTCAATCCTCTCTTCGGGAGCCAGTTGCCGCCAATAGAGAATCAATTCCCGACCTCGGGTTTCCCAGTGAGCAATTTCTCCGGGCTTGGTGCCGTTTTCACGGAGACGAGCCATTTCCTGGAGTTGCTTCACCGGCACGGGAATCAACCCAGCCGGTAAACCTATGACAGCGACTGCCATGCCTTGCCCCTCACCGCTCTTGTTTTCCACGACAGTAGTCAATCGCACCCGATTCCCTTCCTTTGCCCGATTGCGGTCCAACTTGGTTGTAATATGAACCGGGCAGCTTGCTGGATTCGCGGGCTTCAAGGTGTTGTAGGACCAGCTCAACGTATAAGGAAACTGGTTGTTGCCGGTAATTTCAATGCGGAGATTGTTGTCGCCGGGTCGAAGCAGTTCTTCATTCGGAATGGAGACAACAATTTCATCCTTGGCACCCGCTGGGAAGCTAGTTACTGCAATCGGCTCATCCCTGCCTTCAAGGAACAGTTTTAACTCACCTGCTTCGGCGGTTTTACGGTTGTCTCGGGTATAGGCGACGAGGGCCTTGAGTGCCAGAATTGTGGATTGAGTAGAACCAAAGGAACCATGACCTCCGCGTTGTTTTCCAATCCACTCTACTGCATTTTGGATGTTTTGTTGGAAATCCGCCGGACGGTTTGCTCGCAACCAACCTAAAACGGCTAAGGCCGTGGTTTCAATTTGCAATGATCGACCTCCCGAGCGGGTGATACTGGTCTGAGCCCCATGCAAATGACCATCCTCTTCCTGGTAGTTGCGAACTTCTTTAAGTAAGTCCACGGCTTCTTGATTCTTTCCGGAGTTGAGCAACCCGATGGCCACCAAGGTCAAAAAATAGGGATCCTTGGAATTCGCTGCTTGTTCTTGGAGAGCATTCAATTCCTTGGAGATGTTCGCCTTGGTTCCGGCCTCGGTCAACGCCCAGACAATGTAGGCGTTGGTGATATGCTCCGGTGCCCGGCCGAAGGTATCTAACGCTCGGCTGTTCCGTTTGAAGCCGCCTTTACCATCTCGTTGACCAAGGAGATACTTCTCGGTCCGGGCAACCATTTCTGGATCCACCTTTTGGAAGCGTGCAATATCCTTGAACTGCAGCAAACCATAGGCAGTCAAGGCCTCGTGCGGCGGCGCGGTGCGACCAAACCACTCATACCCGCGTTTAATTGAGCGATCACTAGGCTTCATGCACTCAAAGGAAGTTAGGCGATTATATCCCCGTTGGAGGAGTCCCCTGGCTCGTTTTTCGATCTCCGGTTGAACCTGGTCGCTTTCTTCCAGGTAGCTCAGAATCATCACGTTGGGATAGTTACTGGTAGAAGTCTGTTCAAAGCAACCGCGAGGTTCCCGCAACATTCCTTCCAGACCTTTTTGAAGATCCGCCAAGGTGGATGGGTAAACCTGCACTTTGCATTGCAAGGAACCTTTCACCCAGGTTTTTGGCAATTTCAGGTTGTGACGAGCTACTCCTTCCAGATAGTCACTCATGGATCCCTCAATTGGGAATCCCTCCGGAACAATCTTGAAGGTCTTTTCAATCCGGTCGCTACTGAAAGGTGCACAATCACCTTCCATGAGGACAGTGGCGATCCCTTTGGGTTGAGTCGCCCGCAGATGGAATAACTGCCGAGCCCGCTGGTTGCCGATTAAAGCGAAGCTGCGTTTTTCTTGGCCGACCACCTTGAGGTTGGTACCTGTGAGAGTGACATCAACCGCTCGAGGGAGTTCCGTGTCATTGGCGATTGCCACCGGGATAATCACCTTGTCATTGTTGGTGATTTCAACCGGAATCTTTGGATCCACACTAAAAGGTAGTTTGGAAATAATCTTGTGGGTTTTCGCTCCCAACCGGCCATTCAAGCTGTGGCCCCACACCTTCACTTGGAATGTGGTGATGGAATCGGAAAGATCAAAGGAAAATTCTGCTTTTCCGTCTTTCGCAACCAGCACCGGGTGCCAGTAAAGGGTTTGCGTAAAGTCGCGGCGAGTATTGTCTTCATCGGTTTGATGCGTGTGAGCATACTCGCGGACCAGGAAAGGTCTGGTTGGGATAAACCTGGTGGTATTTAAGTATCCGCCAAGACGTCTTTGAGCAAGTCGGGCAAAATCACCTTCAGCACGAATCCGACTTTCCGGCTGTGCGTCCCACCGCCGATCTGCAGCTTGTCCCAACTGATTTAGTTGCCTGTTTCTTCTCCCTCCAAAGGCTTTCATTGCATCCTTGGCAAGTTGTAGTTCCTTCTTAGCCATGCCCTGTTCCTGCACAGCTTCTTGTACCTTTCTAAGAGCCTGCTGCTGTTTTTCCAAAGCTTTCAGATTAGCACCATCTGCAGGCTTTTTGGCATCGGCCTTTGGTTGGAGTGGCCGTTTATGACCTGGTTTTTTCTGACCTTGGATTCTTTTCTTCCCTGCTTTTTCCAACCTATTATCCCCGCCTCTTTTATCGTTTGCTTGCTTACCCTTCCCTTGACCGGCACCTTTTCCCTCATTGCGATTGCGGAGGAACTTTTCTGCTTTGTTGCCATCACGACCAGCAATCTTTGCATTAGGAGCCGGGGCCCGGACATTAGGATTGACGGCTTTGGGGGGTAAGGGAGGTGCATTATCCGGCTGTGGGGCAGCTCCTGCTGCCGGCATTTCTTGGAATCGATCATCAGCCATGCCATTTTGATTAAATCCGGCTATTTCCTCCTCAGGAACCATTTGGTTCTCAGACATTGCCATCTTCTGCAAACGATCCTCTCGATCTGGAGAAAAGGCATAATATCCTACACCAAAGGCACCACCCAGGAATAACAATAGCAAGCATGCCATGCCCAGGATCAGGTGCAGGCCGGCACCTTGTACCTGTTGGGAACTGCGAATGATTCCCGTTACAATTCCGTAAACACCAAGCAAGAGGAGCAGCACCCCGCCCAAGCCCAAGAAAGCTTGGATGAGGAAGGACTGGCGTTCCTGATATTGATTTCTCGCCTTTTGTGTTTCCCTGGTTTTCTGTGTGACCAAAGCAGTCAGCTCTTGGGCTTTCTGGCGATTATTTTTCTGTAATTCGATAAGTTCATTTTCCAATTCTTGTTTTTGCGTTGGGTATTCTTTCTCCAACTCTGCAAGCTGAACTTGGCGGTCTTTCCACGCAGGTGCAAATTCCTTTTCGAGGCGTTCTTTTGCTTGGCGAACGAGATCCTTGGTAGCTTTTTGGTTCAAGCCATTGGCTACGAGAAGGCGATTGACCTCCGGTCCGGCTTTCTTCTGGGCAACTTGGGGATCCTGTTCTACAAATCGCCGCCATCCTTGAGTTCCCAATAGCAGGTCCAAAGCTTTCTCTGCCTTGGGATTGTCGCTAACCAAAAAGTCGGCGTACTCCAGATCCTCCGGCTTTTCGATCTCCGTGGACAGGAAGAAATGCGTCGGCATACTGCGATCGGTTTTATCATCGGCAAGTTTGATGATGCTTTGGTCGACAACGGAAACCAGCATAATAGTAGGCGTTAGCTCTTGATTTTCATCCTTGCAGGTAACCTTGACTTTGACCTTGTTCCCTGGAGTATAGGAACCTTTGTCGGTGAGGATGGTGAAGTTCAGCTTCTGCTTGGGCCGCCGGAAGATGAGCCGTTCGGCTACTGGGATATAATCAATTCGCTGGGGTAATTTCACTTCTTCGAATACCGTCACCCGATAGACACCGCTGACTCCAATGGTCGGTTGGAGCGTTACCGGAGTAAACTTACCCGCTTTGGCCTTTACCGTTTTGTGGTCTATAAGACCGCCCCGGCAATAGGCCCCAACGAGCAAGTTGCGATCTTTCTTGGCGCTGATGACCTTCAGGTTGATCTTGTCAGTCACTACTCCATCCGGAATAGTTAGGACTACACCATCCTTTTTCGCCAATGGTAGCCGGTGGATACTTTCAATTCCTAAGGGAGCATCAATTTTCAGTTGATACATTTTGCCAAGCTGTGGCGTGAACTCAAACCGCCCCAATCCCTGGTTGACTCCTACCTCCTTGTCGTCATTCAGGGTAAACACTTCCGTAACGGGATTGCCGTCTTGATCAACAATATTGCCGCGAAGTTCTGCGGGTTTGCCTAGGGTAGACTTTGCCCGGAAGTAAACTCGATTGGTAACTCCTGCTACCAAGTCTCCGCCCTCGGGGAAGAAATCGATGAAGAGCTTCTTGGTTACGATAGGAATGGGCCTGGGGATAGTTTCAATCACTCCACCATCATGAAAGGTCACCGAGATACTGCCTTTTCCATTCGCTATTTCCTCAGGAAGGGTAAACTGGATAGGGGGCACCTTGCCCTTTTCATCAATCCGAACGTTCGACGTCTTTACCTTTTTGCCGTCAACCTGAACATCGACCTCTACCAGGCTGCCGATCTTGATGTGCCCACCTTCTACGCGGGAAACCTTGCAGAGAACTTCGACTTCATCACCTGGACCATAAGATTTTCGGTGGAATTCCAATTCCTTGTCCAAACGAGGAGCGATGAATCGCTGGACAATAAATTTCCTCTTTTGGGTTGGGAATTTTTGTTTTGCTTCCTGGATTTCCAAGGTGTATTCCCCGCCCGGAGCGTCTTCGCTGATCTTAAATTCTCCCGCGGCAATGCCTCGGATTGGCTCGTCTTTTGGTCCGGTCAACAACTTTTGCGTTTTCTGATTGCCGGTGACATGCGTGGTACCTTGTTGAGTCCAGATGGGGGATTTATCCGGGCCATAGATCTTAAACGTTACCAGAAAGTCCTTTTCGGCAGGTTTTAAGCTGAATCGGTCCAAAGTTAATGAGCGAAAGCGGACCGTATTTCCGGGCTTGTAGAGGGGCCGATCAGTAGCCAGGTGGGTCATGTACAATTTTCCGACCAAGGGCAAATGTTCGCTCACCTGGGCTTTGATACCCGCGTCTCCTTCGGCTACGACTTGTAAGTGAAGCTGCTTTCCAGGTTTGACAGGCAGGTTCTTGGGCAGGACCAAGTTACAAATCCCGTCCTTGTTGTCAATCTTCTTCTCATAAAGAACATCCCAATCCTTTTCCGGGGCGACCACTCGGGCCGTGACTTTGGTGGGGACT
Organism: uncultured Alcaligenaceae bacterium; assembly: GCA_964588185.1. GTDB lineage: Bacteria > Planctomycetota > Planctomycetia > Gemmatales > Gemmataceae > CAZPPD01. Next base: position 15,304 of record CAZPPD010000017.1, read on the forward strand.
TTCTTGCCGCGGTTGGCTTTTAAACCGTTGGTTTGGATCTGATATTCATTGTGTGCTCCGGCCTGAATGGTTTGCGGTCCGGTAATAATGACCTGAAATTGCTGCTCTTGGATCTTCTTATTTGCCTTTTCAACTTCGCCCGTGAATTTCTTTTCCAGTTCCATTATTTGGCGCTGCAGGCGGCGCATTTCCTGCAATGGTTCGCGAATAGCTTCTCTTGCATTTTCTTCCGCACTGGTGCATTGGACATGAAATTGTTGTTGTTGATTGAGGAGCTTACTGAGGTCCTGTTGTGCCCTTGTATATTGGGAATAAGGCTGGTACCAGGAGTAGCCGCCAATACCCCCGGCTAAAATGACCACTAACAAACTGGCGGCAATCAGCCAGGGAGTCCAGGACCGCTCCGGTTTTGGATTGGAACCGGTGGAAATCGGTTCGCGTGCCATGGTATCCACCTGGGGTTCTTGAAACTGAACGTCCGAAAATTCGGATTTGGCTGCTTCGGCGAAAATCGTCTGCTGCTCTTTTGCCTGATCCAAAGCGGCTTTCCATTCCGGAGTGGATTGAACCAACTCCTCCACTTGCCGGTGTTGGTCTTCATCCAAAAGGCCATACAAATATTGAATCAACAGGTCTTGGGTGGGGTGTAGTGGATTCATAGTTTCTCTCCACGCGCCTGGGGCGTAGACAAAAGGTACGTTTTCGCCGGATAAAACGGCGTTAGGGAATTAAAAACAATCCAAGTAAAAGTGGAATTACGACTTAACTGTTCCGTTTCAGGCGAGCAATTATTTCTAGGCCGTAAAATAGCTAGGGTTGGGTCAAACAGGAATTACACCAATTGTTTTCGCAATTTCTCCAGAGCACTTCGCATTTGCGTTTTTACTGTCCCGACAGGGCACTGCCGCATTTCGGCAATCTGCTCGTAAGTTAAATCTCCATTTTGCCGAAGCAAGAATACCTCTTTTTCCGCTTCCCGGAGGTTTAAAATCGCTTTTCGGATCCGTTCGACGGATTCTTTATTTTCAAGAACCTGTCCCGGGGCAAGGTCTGGACCAGCCATTGTGAAGCTCTCTCCTTGTAACTGCTTTACCCGGCGGTTCCAAGCACTTCGCTGCATATCCTTTGCCGTGTTGAAACCAATTCGAAAAATCCAAGCACGGAGATTAATTATCTGGTGTAATTGGCTCCGGGCACCCCAACATTTAATAAAAGTTTCTTGCGCCGCATCCTGAGCGTCATCTCGATTGCCTAGGACAAAAAGTAAGCTGCTAATCAATTCATCCCGCAGCCCATTAAAGGTATCAATTAAATGTTGAGATGGGGGCACGGTACCATTTGCGTCAACTGTCGGTCGAACTTCCCGCTGCTCGCCAAGTTTGGTCATAATTCCACCGTAAAAGACGAGAACACCCCTGGTTTGGATTTGGTGGCCGCAAGAAAATTCTGCCGGCTTTAGTTTGAACCACCCACTAACAGGGAAACGGTCTCCGTGAGGAAGAAGTGATGATTCCATTCTTGAGTATGGTACCTTCCGAGGTGGTAATAGGGCAAGGAGATTCCGATGAGATTGATTTTTCTTTTCGGGGAATCCTTCCGATAGTAATGCTGTGACCCATGATTTTTTCAAGATCCTTCTTGCTTGATTCCTTAATCCATGTGAAAATTATTATTCCTGCCACCACGATTAACCCACCCCCCGTTGGAAAAGAGAAGAATGAAAAAAAGTAAAAATAACTCCATCGGCTGCGACCAGTTTCGCCGCTCCCTCAACCGCCGAGATTTCCTTCGTATTGGAATGTTGGGAGCTGGAAGTGCTTTTGGACTGTCGTTAACCGACTTACTTAGGCTTGAAGCTCAAGCTTCCCAACAGGGTTCAAAGAATACATCCGTCATTATCCTGTGGATGCGAGGCGGTCCCAGTCATATTGATATGTGGGACATGAAACCCCATGCTCCCCAAGAATACCGGGGGGAATTTCAACCTGCCGGCACCCAAGTTCCAGGCATTCAAATCTGCGAACATTTACCACGAACTGCCGCTTGCATGAATAAGTGGTCGATTATTCGCAGCATGCACCATCGGCCGGAAGATGGGAACGCCGATCACACCAGCGGAGACTTGATTTGCTTCACCGGTTATCCGGCGGGAAATGTTGCGGCAACCGGCGGAGCAAACTTCTACCCCAGTTGCGGAACCATCGTAAAGCGTCAGGTCCGACACTTGGATACAACGCTTCCTGCATATGTCATGGTTCCCCGAATGGTACCGGGAACAGATGCGGGCTATTTGGGTGCTGCTTACCGTCCTTTTGAAACGATTTCCGATCCCGCCGGCAATGGCCCCTTCTCGGTACCCAATTTGCAATTGCCTCGAGCCGTCTCGGTGAATCAGGTGACTGAACGCCGGCAGCTACTTTCCAGCTTTGATTCCATGCAGCGGGAATTGGACCAATCGGGCACCATGGAGGCCATGGATGCTTACAGCCAACAAGCCTGGCAAATGA
>CAZPPD010000018.1:0-17585 GCA_964588185.1 uncultured Alcaligenaceae bacterium
ACAGAGGGGAATGTCTAAGATTTGGGGAGCCAACCTTTTGATCAGTTCCCAACTTATAATCTCGTCCTGTCGATAATGCCCCCGGAAGCGATGAGCTGCTTTAACTAAAGCCCCATCGACTACAATGGAGAAACCGCCGCCGACATCCGCATTTTGCGTTACCGCCCCGTAACCTCGATTCGCCCAGCCGTGAATATAGAGCCGTTCCAGAATTGCCTCAGGTACATTTTCATGACGGTTCTGACGAATCCAGTTTTCGATCCAATCTTGGAAATGGGAAACGAGCTTTTCCTGAATGTATTCCAGATTGCCGGACCAACCTCGGCGGACGATGTTTTCGGAAGCCTCACAAGTCATTTTTGATTGCCCGAGCATACCGGAACGGGACCGGATTGCCGACCCGCCGCGAATGAACTCACCCCCGGTTCCCGCGAGGTTAATGGATGAAACCGGCTTGCGGCTGGTTGAGTTGGTAACTACAGAAGGGCGGGTAATCGATGAAATAAACAGACAATCTTGCAAGAAAAGGTGCCGCAATAATATCCTGTTGACGGTGACTGGGGCCAGGTCATCCATCTTTGCTTCATTGATATTACAGGTGTGGGGGATATCTAATCTTTCCGCCAGCATTTTGGCGACGAGAACATCGGGGTGATTTGCCCAACCCGTCGTTGATGCTTGGAAAGATACACCTGCTTGGTGCAAGGCAGCTAAAACCAGCCGACTGTCCTTACCGCCGCTCAGTCCCAGCGTTAGCGGAACATTGAGCGACTTAAAATAGTTTGCTGCATTCACCAATACCTGAGCCATCTCATCGTAGTCTTGTGAGGCAGGCTCCTCGCAACCCAATCCATAAGTAGACATGGTGTCGTCAATTTCGGTGAGGCTAATTCCATTTGTGGAAGCGGTCAGTTCTCGATTGGATTCCAGCAAATGAGTGTCTTCATAGGCAATGCTGGTGCCCAAGGTGTAGTTATTCACAATCAAGCCAGCAATTCCCTGGGGATTATAGGTGGGCCTGGTCGATTGGCGGCCCAGGAAATGGACATGGACTCCCCGCATTCCGCCCGCACAGAAAGGTCCCCGATCCTGGTAAAAGAAGGAGGGTTGGGCAGAGGGAGTATTCCACACCTTAACTGTATCTGTACGGCCGTCGTAAAGACAAAGCACATAGCTCCCGGCCAAACGGGAAATGATGGTCCTCGGATCCGAGGCATTCAACAGCGCCTGCATGAGTTGGCGGTCATCACGATAAGCGCTACTATGCCAATAGCCCGATCGAACAAAGGCGTGAGGTCCCTCTTCGACGATCAACTCATCCGCGATTCCGGCAGGGTCGTTTGACCAGAGCATGAGCTGACCTCGTCCCGACCCGGATTGCCACGTTGCGGACTCATAGGTCGAGGTCACCCAAGGCAAGGTAGCTTCCCCGGCGGCCTGTGACTGAACCTTTTGCTCGGGTGTGAGGGGAGAAGTTTTATTAAGCAAGAAGGCGAATAGACGCATGACGTTCCTTCGTGTAGATGATCCATCCGCGGGCCGGTTTTGTGCAGAAACAAGGCGAAGTTGAGATGCCGGCTGGTAGTAATGCGGGGTATCTTAAGCATTCTCTGCTTTGGTAAACAACCCCAATTAAGGATTTCCCTAGAGTGCCTGATTCATTAATTTTAAAGTCATGAGAAAAGACCTGACATTAATTTTCGTTAGGCATTTCAATCTTTAAGCTCCCACCCGGTTCCGGCAGATCAAACCAAACTCGCCAGCCGGGAATTGTGGTCAAGGAAGAAGTCAAATACTGCTGAAATTGTGATTCCGGGAGTGGTTCGTTGTTCCAATAAACGCGGAAATTCCGGCGAAGAGTAGGTAGTTCAATGGCCAGTCCTTCAATAGGGTGCCGGGTGGCAAAATCAATCTGGATTTTGTCCCCGGTGATTTTCCGGATCACATAAGAGAGATTTTCCGGGAGATGGGTTTTTCGCCACCACCGGCTTATTTCCAGAGAACTTGCCCCAAAATAATCGGCCGGCAATTTACTCCGCAAGAATTCACTTAAAGCTTCATAATGCATGTCCGGATGGTTCATGAGGATCACATACATTTGATTCCGGGCCATGGCCTGAATACCGTCCAGGATCTCATTTTCACGATGGTTCTTGCGGTCCCGATCAAAAGACAAATGGTGAGGCAGACACACGAAGGGATAATACTCCAGGGGATTTTCTTCCGTATCCTTGAAAGCCCGTCCTGGGAAATAACGCATCGCACTTAAATTTTCACAATATTCAAAATCGAACTTGGCGGCCAACTCCCAGTTCGCGGCTCCCCGCCAGCCATAAAATCCACGCGGACCATGAACCGTAGTACCTTTTATTTTGTTTTGAGCATATTGCTGGATTTTTTTTATCTCTGCTTCCCCATCCGGTTCCAGGTAGGCAGAATGATAGGCGATTTCTGCTCCGATAGACTCAAATTTTCGGATGGTGCTCTTGTCGGCTGTAGTGGGCAGAAAATAACTGGAAACTCCTACCATACTTTCCTTTTCCGCAGCCAGCAGACCGTCAAACAATGGCATTTCACTTTCTCTCGGAATTCGATCTACATCATGGCGAACGGTAAGGGCGTACTGTTTTCCATAGGGCCAAGGGCACAACCGTAGGGATGCCAAATCGCAAAGGGAACTATCGCCGGAATCTAAGACTTGTTTGCGAATGGAACCTAAAAGCTCAGTGATCAGCAAGACTTCCCAATGATAGCGGTCATCGCTAAATGCGTACTGTTGCTGCAAGACTTCGGAGGTATAATCCTGGATCAAGTAAGAAATAAACTCAAAGGTGGAAACCAAAAGGTTGTCCTGGCGGAACAGCAGAAGGCCATTGGCTCCGGTAGTGTTTTTCTCCCGTACCAACACCTGTTGATGGGGGGCCAGACTACCTTCCGTGGTGGGAATACACCAAGAGGGCTTTGCTGCGGAAGAATTTATGCCCGCAAAAGTAGTTTCAAAATCTGACTGATGGCGATGTACCCGAATTCTATCCCGAATGGCGAGGGTTTCACAATCTACGAATCCCCCCGAATTGGAGGGGGTTTTGATCCCATGCAGCAGGGCTGAGATTCTGTCCCGCAGACCATTGTCGGATAAGGTAACGGATACATCGGTCCGGTTTTCCTTGGCAGTGCAGCGCAAACCAAACCAGGGATCGCAATCCGGATTCCAAGGCCCTTCCACGAACCAATCTATCCCGGATTTCGCCATTTTTTGTAAATCCTGCGGAGTTAATTGACGGGCTATTTTCGCTGGGACAATGAATACCGCAGGTCTGCTTATTTTGTCCAGTTCCTCCCAGGCCGGCCAGGAGATTTGGGAATAGTCCATCAAGCCGAATTTCTCCAAGAGGATCGAAAATCCCTCGGAATATCGGCCAAGTTTGTAGGGGTTGGATTGAGGGAAGTTGGATTGGGTCAGTATGTAAAAACGCACTTTTTCTCCTGTGCAATTTCCCGGTCAATTTGGAGAAGAACAAGGAAGCAGACTTTGGAATGGTGGAGCACAACCAGTAGAGGATTATTCGGCAGATCAAGAACGTATCGAGAACTAAATAATTTGTATAGGCTAGATATACTATAAATGGGATAAGCAGTTTAATCTTGGTAATTGAGGGGGATTAAGATCACCCAATTTGTCGAGTTTAGAATCCCCCATTCTGCAACCAGTTTAAGTAGTTTTGAGAATCAGCAAAGATAAAGATTGCCGAACAGATATTACCAGTTTATCTGGTGAGGTGTATTTGAGGACTTGGAAACAGGTGATGGTAAATCCTGACGAATTACATTCCTTACCGGACAATTCCATAATGGTGGATGTCCGTAGTCCCTCCGAGTTTGCCAAAGGGCATATTCCCGGTGCGGTCAATGTCCCCCTTTTTTCCGACGAAGAGCGTCACGTCATTGGCCTGACCTATCGCCGCGAAGGAAAAGAAGAGGCAATTCACCAGGGGCTCACCCTAGTGGGTCCCAAGCTCCCGAACCTCTCCCAAAGCGGGCAGAAACTGGCGAAACAGGGAAGCTTGGTGGTTTATTGTGCCCGAGGTGGTATGAGAAGCTCGAGTCTTTGTTGGCTATGGAATTTGGTTGGTATAAACCCTGTCCGGATTTCCGGCGGTTACAAAAGCTACCGCAAATGGGTGCTTTCCGAACTCCAACAAACTCGCCCCTTCATCGTTATTAGCGGCAAGACAGGTACTGGAAAAACAGAAGTCCTGTTGGAGCTGGCCGCTCGAGGTAAAAACGTTATCGACTTGGAAGGTTTTGCAAACCACCGTGGCTCCGCTTTTGGCGACCTTGGCCTGCCGCCCCAACCCAGCCAACAACAGTTTGAAAATCTGCTGGCAACCTCACTGGCCTCCACCAAACCGGGACAGCCCATATGGATTGAGAGCGAAAGTCAGCTTATCGGGCGACTGCAGGTTCCAAAGCCGATGTGGCTGCAAATGCTTAATGTCCCCTGGATGGAGTTGAATGTTCCCCACGAGGTGCGGGTAGCGAGACTGTTAAAGGAGTATGGTGATTTTTCCCCGGAGGAGTTGGAAAAAGCAGTAGAAAAAACCAAGAACCGAATGGGGAATGAACAATTTCAAATGGTAGTATCCCTGCTCCGGAATGGGAAATTGTACGAAACCACCAAACTGCTCTGCTCCTATTACGACAAGCAGTATGAGAAGTCGTCGAAGAAATGGCGAGGCCGGTTGCCAATTACGACCGTAAAAGTGGGGGAAAAGTATGACATTCAGGAAACAGCGAAACAGTTGATTGCAGAGGCGAATAAAATCGCCAACAAAAAAAAACAGCTAAATCCGACTACTTCTGATTTTCAACGGGACCAACCTGAGGAATACTCTGCTCTGAAAGGACAATAACAAAATCAGCCTTTGGCAGAGCGGAGCGGCCACAAGTCCCGAAGCGTTGCCTTGATCCAGAAAATGCCAACAGGATGAGCCCAGCATGGGCGAAACCAATCTGCTTTGTTACTCCAAAAAACGGGGTTTTCCAATAAACCTGCTTTAGTTATCTATCTCCAAGCAGTTTCTTGAGTCCACCTTGGATTTCTTGTTGGATCAACTCTTGAGCAGAATTTTGGATGAACCGGCGACCCGCGGCCTGAAGCTGCCGTTGATCTAAACGAGGTCTCTGTAAAGTACCTCCAATGGGAACAGTGATTTTCTGCTTAGCCAAAACCTGATTTACTCGACCGCCACCCAACCATCGGGGCGGGATCGGAAATTCCGCTGCCATGTTCACTCTGCCGTCTAAACCAACCCAACCCCGGGTGGTAATTGTCAACTCCGGAAATTCCAGGACCAGTTTGTCGTGGTAAACCATCCCGTTGACCATGCGGAAAGGGACCACGGAGTTCTTGCGGACCTGGACACTCGCCGTTCGGTTCAGCAACGCGGAAAACTCTTTGACCAAAGGCGTAGCACTGAGTTGGGCATGATGGATGATGAAACGGCCGGCTATATCGGCTTTGGTTGGGTCCGCCAAAGGAATTCTGGCCGAGTCCAGTTCCAGGGATATCTGGCCTTTTCCTTCTGTCCAGCCTTCTAATACCGGCAAGGCGTATTTGATCGCTCCTGAAGCCATCTCTTTGGAAATATTCGCGCGATCAACCGCTTTGCTCTTGCTGAGGTATAGTTCCTGTGGTCCGGGAGCGATTTTCATCAGGGGGATGATATGTAAGTTGCCGCCGTTCACCTTTGCTTTGATCGGAAAACCTCGCAGCCAGCCGCTAGCAAGCGTCACCTTCATTTGCGAGGCAGAACTTTGAAAGCCATAGGCGTGCAACTTGCTCCAGCGAACACTAGTTTCCCCACGCAATGCTGACAACGGGTCATACTTGGGGTTTGGATTAGACAGAGTCCCTACGATTTGGAACGGCTGACTGTTTTTTCCTTCAAGCTGAATGCTGGTGCTGAGATGCTTCTGCAGGAATGGCTCCAGGTTCTTCATGTCATAGTAGATTTTTCCTTGAAGACTTAGGTCTTGCCCTTTGCTGAGCCGGGCGATTTGCCCGGTGCTGTTGATTGCTACCGGGGTTCCCGAGAGGTCCAGTTGGCGAAGCACAAGAACATCGGCACTCGGCATTAACCGCCCATCTGCTGTGAGTTTTAAGTTAGTCCCTCTCCAATACGGATTCCTCGTTGGACCGACCACCACGTTAATTAGGTTCAGATCCGTCTTCACTTCTATTTGGTTTTGATCTGATGTCAGTGAAAGATTCCCGGAGTACCAACCTTTGATTGCCGGAGTTCCCGCCAATGCAGGGAACCAGCTTTGTAGGCCTTCGAGGTAACCTTGTGTTTTGCCTTGTGCAGCTATAACTGGTGCTTTTGGGTTGGAGAGATCAACTTTCCCCGAGTTTAGATAGTACCGAAAACCCTTGGAATAAAAGTACGACTTGCCCAAACTAGTTTTCCCGGTGGTTAAATCCATTTTCCCATTAGCTGCTAATTCCACGGATGGTTCTTTAAGGGTGAGTCCAAAGCCTTTGGAATAAAGATTCTTCACCTTCAACTTGGCGGCGGAAAATTGCAGCTCCTCCGGTTGGTAATCCAAGACCGCCGCTAAATCTCCCGACCCATAGAGTTGCAAATCTTTACCTTGCGGCAGGCTGGGAATTCGGCGTTGCCAGCGGCTCAGATCACCTCGAGCAATCAGGGAGAATTTGGCCGATAGATCCCCATTCTTGGCGGGCAGCATCATCGGGCTCAGTAATTTTGCCTCCAATTGATCCTGACCTGCTTGGAGGTGGACGAGCCCGGAGTTGATCAGATAATTGTCTGCCCCAATTTTTTTGCCGGAAGACGAAAGGGTGAGAACCAACTCCTGTTCAAACCAGGAAAGTTTGCCAAATCCAGCTAACTGGAGGTTATTGAAGGTAGAGGTTCCATTGACTTTGAACTCTCCTTCCATTGGCTGCTCAACGGTGAGATTAGTCAGCCCATTTCCCGACAGTCGAACCGGCCCTAAATCGGCAAATTGGGATAGTTCCTGAGACAGCCGAGCAAGGTCATAATTCGCAGTGATGGTCCACCGGTCCGCAGTTCCGTTTGCGTGGGCATTCAGGAAACTGGATTTACAGAGTAACTGTTCAATGACTGGCAGGTCTTGCTTATTTTGGCGAGCCTTTAGGGAAACCATCAACGGCTCCGACCAGGAAAATTGCCGCCCCTGAGCAATTCCCTTTACCTCCGAGGTATTGATATCCCCTTGCCACAAAACTCCCCTCTCCGAAGAGTGGCTGTGCAGGTGAACCTTGACCTTTCCGGAAGTTAATTTGGTGTCTTCCCTTAATCGCAAGGTTTGCGGCAACCGCATGGCCAGCTTCGCCAAGTCTACTTCTGCTTTTACATCAACATCGGGTTGTTGTAATACAGCCAGGAAAGTCTTGCCGGTGTCCACTTGACCTTTTACCGAGGCGGTACCTACGTCGGTAAGTACCTGGGCTTTTTCAATGTGAAGCGAAGAGCCAACTGAAGTAATCTGGTGGGGAATCTCGAGTTTGCTGATGCGGAGTTGATCCGTTCCCAGCGAGGAGGCACTGGCGACAAGATTGTTTACCCGGACATTACCATTGAGGTAGGCTTTGCTTTTTGTGTTGGAACTGTTCCAGGAACCTTTCATGCGGGCGTACAGCTTGCCTTGCACTTTCGCGGCAGCATCCATCCGGCGAACAAAGGGCTCCGCCATTTTCAAAGGAAACGCATCCACCAAGAGGGAACCGCCAATCTTGAATGGAGATATCCCATAGCCATTGCCGACGCCTTCAAAGGTTAGGTCCGTCGCAACCTTGGCATCAAGTCCTTTGAATTGTCCTTTTATCTTTACTTCGATGGGAGATGCATCCGTGGGGATGTTCACGGTAAAATTCAATGGGGCCAGAGTCCATTTCTGCTTGGTTTGCCGATCCGTGAAATCAACCTGGCCATTTATCACTTGGACATCAATCCCGTACCAGGGTCCGGGTGTGTCGTCCTCAGGATATAGGTACTTGGCAATCGCCTGTTCCAAGTTCGTCGTGGCTTTCGTGCCCAGGACATGCAAAACCGGGTTGTCAAAACGAAAAGGCCCAAGGTTGCTTTGGTCGGAAAGGATCTTGAGGAGGGTAAAGCTACTTTGTACCTCCGGGGCTTGCAGTAAAAGTTCTCGTTGAGGATCGCGAATTTCGACATTCTTCAAAAGGACCGGTGAAAACCACCCCAAGGAAGCCTCGCCATCGGTAATGATGCCATTCAAGTCGCAGAAAATATCATTGGCAACTTGGTGCCGCAAAGGGGAGTAAGCCACAAATTTTGGAGCCGCCCACACCAAGACCAGAAACAGCAAGCACAAGAAAATTACCCGCCGGAATAATTTCCCCAACCAGGATAAATTGCGTTTTTTGGTTTTCTTTGCGGTTGCTTTTCCCATGGCAATAACTCCGAGCTTCTGGACAGCATTTCCGGCCTTATGGGTAATGTCGGTTGAAATGGCTGGGATTCTATTCTTGGTCCATTCAAGAGAAACCACTTTCACCGAGCACAGGATGAGAAAAACCAATTAATCAGGGAATGCCAATTTCGGGAGTTGCATAATTTGAAGTGGTTCTTTCAATTGGGTGAAGTCCCTTCCTGTCACAGAATTGTAACGGGTGAATTTCGTTTTCTTGCGAAAAAGCCGGATTAATTTTTATTTTTCTTGTAGTTGGATTCGCCGAATTCAACTGAGTCAACTTGTCTTGCCTAAAGCTGAATTTTGGCGAATCCAGCTATCCCATTTTGGTAGCGGATGACCTGAAACTTAAACAGGAAGAGTTCCTTCGTAAATTTGGTGAAAAGCCCTATAATAAAATTGTCTGAGCAATCTGGAGAAGTTATATGCCGGAACCAAAACAATCCGTTTTACCCAAAGCACTCCGCAAAGAAGGCGATGACTATCTGGTTATTGATTGGGAAGATGGGAAAACCTGCAAATACCTGTGGAAGGAACTACGAGAAAAATGCCCTTGTGCCGGATGTAAAGAAGAACGCGAAACCCCGCCCGACCCTTTTCGAATCTTATCTCCGTCAGAAATGCAACCATTGAAACCGGTGTCCATTACTCCCGTTGGCTACTACGCCTACAAAATTACCTGGAGCGATGGTCATGATGCCGGTTTGTTCACCTTGGAATTTCTTCGCCAATTATGTGGCTGCGATTCCTGAGAATGAAAACCAACCGAAAGGATGATGAATATGCAACCCGGCGCTCAACAGATGCCGAAAATTGATTTGCCGAACATCAAGTACCTGATTGCAGTAGCCAGCGGCAAAGGAGGAGTTGGAAAATCCACTGTCGCGGCCAACCTTTCCTTGGCTCTGCAATCGCACGGTCAACGGGTTGGCTTACTGGATGCCGACATTTATGGTCCCAGCATTCCGACAATGATGGGGATCAAGGAAACCTTTGACCCACAGACCACGCAATGGCCGTTGGAGCGATATGGGCTGAAGCTTATGAGTATCGGCTTTTGGGTCAAACCGGAAACGGCAGTGATCTGGCGCGGTCCAATGGTTCACAAATATCTGACGGTTTTCTTGCAACAGATTCCTTGGGGTGATTTGGATTTTCTGGTGGTGGATTTACCTCCGGGAACCGGGGACGCCCAGTTGACTCTGACGCAAACCGCTCCCCTTTCCGGAGCAATCATCGTCACGACACCTCAAGATGTCAGCTTGATTGATGCCCGCAAAGGATTGGAAATGTTCCGGGAGGTCCGGGTACCGGTGCTGGGCATCATTGAGAACATGAGTTATTTCCTGGGGGAAGACGGCAAACGCTACGAGATCTTCCGGCACGGCGGCGGGCAGAAACTAGCCGATGAAGTCGGTGTTACTTTCCTGGGTGAAGTACCAATTGATCCTCGGGTGGCAGAGTGCGGTGATCAAGGCGAACCGATTGTGCATAAGCATCCTGATTCGCCGATTGCTGAGTCCTATCTCAATTTGGGGAACACGGTCATCAAGGAATTGGCAAAAGCTGGCGACCAACCAACGCTACCGGGAATCGATTTGTAATTGTTGGACATATTTCCAGACATACTTGCCTAATATGTCAGTCTCGAGGTTCACTTTATCCCCCACTTTCTTCGCACCCAAAGTGGTAATGGAAAGCGTGTGAGGGATTAAAGCGATACTAAAACCGTTTGCGTCGACATCGACAATAGTCAGGCTCACCCCATCCACGGCCACGGAACCTTTCGGCACCATTTGCTCGGCCAAATTTGTGGGGCAAGAAAACCAAACCAGGTCCCAATCCTGCTGAGGTTCTCTGCTGCGGATAGTACCAACACCATCAATGTGCCCTTGCACTAAATGCCCTCCCAGGGTGTCGCCCATTCGCAGGGATCTTTCCAGGTTGACTTTGTCTCCGGCAGCCAATTCGCCCAAATTCGTTTTTTCCAATGTTTCCGGGCCTGCCTGAAAGCGGAAGGTTTCCGAATCTTTTGCAACGACCGTGAGGCAGGTCCCATTTATGGCGATGCTATCCCCGATGCTGCTGCCGGCAGCAATTTTTGGTTCGTGGATTACTAATACACGCCCCGGACCATCCGCCAGCATTTCATGGACAGTACCCAAAGTTTCTACCAAGCCCGTAAACATTTGGATTTTGACTTTCTCATAAACTTGGGCGATCAGGTTTCCAAGTACCGAATTCGCTTGTTAATATCGGTGTTCACCGAATGGTAAGAACGAGTGAGATTTCCGGAATCAAACAGCGATTGGCGGATGGCTTCCATGTCCTCGTGGCCGACAGAATTGGTGAAAATCGGCAGCAAATAGTCAATTCCCACCCGTGAAGCCCGTAATCGTTCGGGATCATAAAACGCGGGATGCATCTGCCGGGCGTGAATCAATCCCCAGCGATCGCGAAGATCATTTGCCGGAATTCCTTCGACGTGAAACCCTTGTTCTTCATTCCACTGTAAGATCGAAATCGCATTGTACTGGCCGTTCACCAACATATCCACGGCATGGCCGCCCAATTGCGTGGCATAGAAGCGATCGAACAAAATCGGCCTACCTCCACGCTGGGTGTGACCAACCTTCCGGGTAAAAACGGCAGATCGGGCGGATTCATTTCGCCGCCGGCTGGTAAAGTAGTTGTCTCCCAAGCGTTGAATCAGGATTTGCCGCAAAGCTTCAGAAGCTCCGGTCAGGGTGACATTTCCGGCGGGGTCCGTCGATGCTCGCTCCGCACCTAAATCATATCCTTGTTCGTCAACAATTCCTTCGGCACAAACGATGACAACGTGTTTCTGGAGGTCGTAAATTTCCTTGACCCTGTCTACCAACAGATCCACATTCAATGGATGCTCGGGCACCAGCAAAATATCCGGCTGGCCGTAAGAGGAACCCAGGGCGATATACCCGGAGTGGCGGCCCATGGCTTCGACGATGGCAATGCGGCGGTGGCTTTCCGCTGTCGTCCGAATTCGTTCGACACCGGAGGCTGAAACATAAACGGAGGTCGTATACCCGGGAGTGACATAGTTAACCATCTGGCCCAGTTCGAACTGAGTCCTCCGGGGCCGCATCACATAACGGAAACCGCCTTTGGCAGAATCATCTGCTTTCCGGTCCCATTCATCGGGTTCGCTTCGATAGTTTAACCCTAAATCATTGTCAATGGTCTTTGGGCATAGAACTGCGGGGATTACTTCCGATAAAGGCTGCATTCCGTTCAGCGTTCCATCTCCACCGATACAAATGAGCCCATCGATATCGAGTTTCCTAAGGCGTTCGCCAATTTCGCGAATCGTCTGGGTATCATTAGGGTCCACGTAATCCCGGGAAGCGCCGAGGATAGTCCCTCCCCGGGTTTGATCCAGTTCGGGAATAGTTGTAAATAATGGATTCAGAGTGACATGAGGGACTCGAGGATTGCACAACCCACTAAAGCCCTTGATAAAACCGACCATCTCCACTTTTCGTTGATTCGCCTGCACCACCGCTCCATAAAGGGTCGCATTGAGTGCAGGCGTGTCCCCACCAGCGGTCAGGATACCAATTCGTTTCATGAAATATGTACCTTTATTAAAGGGATCAGGATGGAGGGGGAGGTGGTATCCTGAAATTGTTATATCAATTTCGAGTTAAGACTTGAAACCTATTTGGTGAAAATCAGAAGTTGATTTCTCAGTGATGATTATTTGGCGGCCTTCATCGTTATCACACCAACAATCTTGCTGGTTGCGAAAGTTCCTGAATCACCCGGTTGCCAAACTCGGCTCCGACCGCACCATCCACAACTCGGTGGTCGAAGGAAAAGGACAGATACATCAAATCCGCCGGCACTACATTGCCTTTGTCGTCAAAAACCGGGCGTTTTACGACCTTACCGATTCCCAATATTCCGACTTCCGGGTGGTTGATTACCGGGGTGGAGAATAATCCACCAATATTGCCGATGGAGGTGATCGTAAATGTGCCGTCGCGAAGATCTCCAACCTCTATTTTTCCCCCCCGGGCAGCTTGGCCGAGTCGTTCGATCTCCTTGGCAATTTCGAAGAGGTTTTTTTGGTCGGCATCTTTTATGACAGGGACAATTAAACCTTGCGGGGTCGCCACGGCGAAACCAATGTGGTAGCGATCGTGAAAAACGATTTCTTCCGAGCTTTTGTCGAGCGACGAATTGACAATGGGAATGCTTTTTAGGGCGGATACAGCCGCTTTCACCACGAAAGGTAGGTAGGTCAGTTTAGTTCCCCGCTCAGCAGCTAACTCTTTTAATGATTCTCGAATCCGGACTAATTCGGTGACATCACATTCATCGACGTAGCCATAATGAGGAATCGTTTGCTTGGAGTGGACCATGTGCTCCGCTATTTTGCGGCGGAGGCCTTTTAGTTTGATTAGGGTTCCAGGAGTACCGTAGTCGGGAACCGGTGTGAGTGGTTTTTCTACCGATGGTGCTTGAACCTTTGAGGTCAGATCCTCAAATAATATCCGGCCATTCGGACCGGAGCCGGTAACCTCTTCCAAGTCAATCCCCAGCTTGCGAGCCATTAAGCGCACCGAGGGGGCTGCTTTCACGGCATTTCCTGCTAAGGCAGCTCCATTACCGACATGGATCTTTTTGGCAGGGGATTTCTGTTTTTTCTGGGCCGGAGCTTGCTTTTTGGTACCAACTGTAGTTTCCAGGTCCCCTGAAGTTGGCTCCGAAGGCTCATAAGTCAATACAATTTCCCCCACCTTAATTGGTTTGCCTTCTTCCGCAATCAAGGAGGATATTTTCCCGGCGAACGGCGAGGGAACTTCCATCGTGGCTTTGTCGGTTAGCACTTCCATTAGTCCTTGGCCGCGCCTGACGGTATCTCCCTCGGATACCAGCCAGGTAACCAATTCAGCCTCAAAAACGCCTTCGCCTAATTCAGGTACAGGAAATTCCATTGCTTTCCTCATGATTATGCAGGTTCCGTGGCAATCTCTTCCATCGCTTGTTTGATGTGCTTGAGTTGGGGAACGCTGTTTTGTTCGTATACCTGGTTGAGTCCAATTCCGGGAAGATGTTTGCCCAACAAAACACGCGGTCGGACCAATAGGTCATAAAAGAATTCATC
This sequence comes from uncultured Alcaligenaceae bacterium, assembly GCA_964588185.1. Taxonomy (GTDB): domain Bacteria; phylum Planctomycetota; class Planctomycetia; order Gemmatales; family Gemmataceae; genus CAZPPD01. The sequence goes on from CAZPPD010000018.1 coordinate 13,634, forward strand.
CACCACCCGGCGCAGCAGGTGCTCGCCAAAATTGGTAACCTCCGAGTCTTCATTGACAATCAGAATCCGTCCGGTTTTTTGTACGCTGCGGCTGATCGCCCGCCAGTCATAGGGAAAAATGCTGCGGAGATCCAAGACATCAAAAGTGATCCCCTGTTCTTCTCGAAGTTTCTTTGCGGCTTCGACGCAAAGCGGTAGGGTGCGTCCATAACTCACCACCGTGGCGTCTACCCCTTCTGCGACCAAATTAGCAACTCCCAGTTTGATGAAATAGGGTTCTATCTCCGGCCAGCGGGGTTTCCATTTGTGGCGATCTCCGACCGGGGCATCGATCCTGCTTTTTAATTCTTCGGGATCCTCCGGTTCACCGGGCAATAATTTTTCCCCCCGCATTCGCAACAAGGCCTTGGGGAGCAAAACCATCACCGGATTTGGGTCAGCGATGGCGGACAGCATCAACCCATAAGCATCGTAGGCATTACTGGGCATGACAATTTTCCATCCCGCCAACCGGCTTGCCCAGCTTTCGAAGGAATGAGAGTGGTAGAGGCTGCCGCGAATTCCCGAGCCGCTGGGCGTCATCAACACGATGGGCATGTCGTAGTTGCCGTTGCCGGCCCAGCGTTGATTGCCGGCGACTTTAAGGAGGTCGATGGTGTTGAAACCGTAGTCGCAGAATTGAATTTCGGCAACGGGCTTACCACCGGCATAGGCAATTCCCATGGCGGCTCCGATGATGCCGCGTTCATCCAATGGCGAATTCCAGGAGGTCTTCAGACCTTGAGTCGCCGTAAAAACTCCCCCCAGAGGTGGACCGACATCTTCGCCGAAAATGTCGGTTACTCCCAACTCCTTTTCGCCATAATGAAGTGCCATGCGTACGGCTTGAACGAGAGTTGCCATAGTTTACGTTCCGCTTAATAGTATCTGGATTTGCCAGAATTCAAGATGGTTTCCCGTATCACAAATTCGTTGTTAATTCTCAGTTGAAATTGGGTGGCATGCTTTCGGGCCAGACTAAACATCAAGAAGCTTGTTGCCGCGAAATTACCTGCCCGAAAGAATGCCCGATCCCGAGCATGCTTTCGGGCAGGGGATTGTCACGGCATTAAAATTCTTGAAGGGTCGGCCCGAAAGCATGCCACCCATGCCACCCACCGTGTTGGTAGCTGGATTCTTGCGAATCCAGCTACAGAACCCATTAACCTTTGGGTAAATCGTCATAATCACCCGGATACACCGCATCCACTTCACTGGCTGCGTAGGTGTGCAAGTAAATATCCTCGGGTTTTGGCCGGGGCTCATCCAGGACAGCATCCGCAGCCTCATCAGCTTCCTTCCGGGCATTTTCCAAGATTTCATCGATCTCAGATTGCTGCAATATTTTGCTCCGGATTAGTTTTTTGGCGAACAGCTCCACACAATCCGGCTGGTCCTGAACTCGAATTGCGCCGCTGGAAGAGGAATGGCCATGCAACCGGGAAACCATCGCCTCGAGAAGGAAGGGCTTTCGTTCCCTGCGGCAATATTCCATTGCTCGCTGGACGGCAAACCAGCTGGCAACCGGGTCGTTGCCGTCGACCACTTCCCCGGGAATACCAAAGGCTTTGCCGCGGTCGACGATATGTTTTTCCGCGTGCTGGGTTTCATAGGGAGTTGAAATGCCATAACGGTTGTTCATCACAATAATCAGAACCGGCAGTTCATTGCCCGGCCGGCTACTCCAGATTAAGCAGGAAGCAAAGTCTCCTTCAGCGGATCCTGCGTCGCCACCTAGGACAATGGAGATTCCTTCACCACCATCATGCCGTTTTTGCATGATGGCAGTTCCGGGAGCCATGACATATTGGATCTCAATGACGGAAGTTACTGGAACGACATTCCATTCTCGTTTAGCGAAATGCCCGGGGAAATTCCGGCCGCGGGAGTTGGGGTCCGTTGCGGTCATGGCAATTTGCCGAATCGCATCCAGCAACGGCATGCCCATGGCGACCATGGTGGCCGAATTACGATAATGCAGGTGTACATAGTCAAATTCGGGGCCTTCGCCCTTCTTCACCTGCATCCCCAAAACCGTATTGAATGCTTCTTCACCTGGTCCACCAATCCAAAAATACCCTTCCCCGGACTTGCTCATCTTGATCATGCGCTCTTCAAGGGCCCGGGAACGTGCCATGTTGGTAAAAATGGTTTTGCTTAGATCATCCGGCAATTGCTCCTGTTGGAGATTGCCGGCGGATAGATTTGGTTTGAGTTGACCGTTATCCGTTAGCGAAGGTGCTCTTGAAGCCATAGGGTACTCCTTCTTATTTGCGGACAGGTCCCAATTCAATTATTAGGGTTCCTTATTGATCTGTCAAAAAAGTGAAGGGGGAGTTGAGGCATCCTTTCCCTTATTTGAACAGCGTAGGGCCGACGACAAGGGGATCCAGACCTTGATTAAAACCAGCTAAAAAGATCGGTCTTCCGGCTTTTCAATCCACAATAAAAAGGTGGGATTGACGGCTTCAAAGCGAAGCGTTTCCATCTGTTCGTTGCCGCGGGCGAGGTTTACCAACAGTGCATGGACGGGTGGGGCGAGTTTTTTTAACACCGCATAAGAAGCGCTAAGCATTTCCATGGTGGCAACATTCATTGCCAATCTACCACCTGGAAGAAGTTTGGAAAAGGCTGCCTCAATGAGCCGAGAGACTTCCTGACCGGTCCCGCCGATAAAAATGGCATCCGGTGACGGCAAATCCGAAAAGACACCTGGGGCTGTCCCATGAATGGCCTTCAAATTGCGGACACCAAAGTTTTCCGCATTGGCCAGGATCAAATGATAATCGGCGGCGTCCTGTTCAATCGCGTAGACAATTCCCGGGTCGGTAAGCTGAGCGGCTTCGATGGCCAAGGACCCCGAACCGGCACCGATATCCCAGACCACATTTCCCGGCTGCAGATTCATTTCGGCCAAGGCAATAGCACGTACTTCCAGCTGCGTAATCAGACCACTCTTGGGCCGGCTTTGCACAAAAACATCATCCGGGTTGCCGAACCGCCGGCGGCCACTGGTAAGGCTGGGCAAATCCGGCCGCCCCGGTTTGCGGCGAAGTATCATCACATTCAGCGGGGCAAATTCTATTTCTGCTATTTCTGAGAGTTCTCCTTGAGTGACCCGTTCATCGGGAGCGCCGAGATTCTCGCAAACATAAGCGCGGAAGTAATCCAAACCCCGGGCTAACAACTGGCGGGCAATCGCCGAAGGGTTATCTTTCTCGCTGGTAAACAAACCAACGGTTTCGGCGATGCGGATTCGATCCAGGACACTTTCCAAGGGGTGCGTTGCCAGGTTCGTGAGATAAGCTTCTTCCCAGCTTTCTTTCACCCGGGCAAAGGCGAGCTGCATGCTGCTGACATGGGGCAGAACTTCGAAATTTTCCTTGCCGATTTGGTCACACAGATAGCGGGCGACCCCATAGAACAGGGGATCGCCGGAAGCGACCACCACCATCCTTTTCTGGCCCAGGTTTGCTTCCAAAGTGCGAACAATTTCCTGGAGGTTGGGGCCAATGCGGACTTGTTGGGCATTGGAGTCGCCGACCCAACTCAACGCTTGATCCGACCCTAACACCAAATCTGCCGATCGCAATAATTCCTGAGCTGCCGAGGTCAATCCCTGCAAACCATCATTGCCAACGCCAATGATATGGACTTTGGGTTCTGTTGCATTCACACCAATTCCTCTGGGGGGCAATCTGAGAAGAAGAAATATACCCCTTTATTGTCAACTTTTGCCGCAGTGGCAAGGTGGATTCCCGGATAGAAAGATTTCGTTGCTTTTCGAGGCTAACCGCCGTTCTCCACCATAATCTTCAACACATAGGCACCGGCTTTTCCTAAACTCCCGGCAAGCAATTCATAGTCCCCGTCCTCTTCGGGAGTGAAAACAATCATCGAGTTAAAATCCCCA
>CAZPPD010000019.1:0-17566 GCA_964588185.1 uncultured Alcaligenaceae bacterium
CAGGGAACATACCGATTCCCGACGGGGGCTTTATACCTCATACAGTCATTACGGACATCGACCTCGCTCTTGGTGCCGTTGATCCGAACACTGGGCTTTCCGCTCTGGATTCCGGGTTCAATGTTCTGGTTGCATCCACTCAAGGTAGAGGAGTTTCCGCCATTCGCCTACACCTCATACCCGAATTTCCCGGTCCCCGCATTCCGGAACCGTTTGCGGACAATGTCATCCCCCAGTTGGGACTGAACGGCACCACCGGAATTCTGGTCAAATTTGACGGCCCGGTTGATGCAGGCAGCTTTACGGCAGCCGACGTGGTTATTACCGATCCAAACGGCCAGGTCGTCGATCCTTTTGACCTCAACACCACTGTTACCGACGTAACGCCTCCGGCTCAACCCGGACAAACCCAAGTGAATAGTGAGTTCCTCATTTCCTTCCCCGAACAGACTCTAGGTGGTGTCTACACGATACAAATTGGGCCGAATCTGACGGACCCCGCTGGGAATCTGATGAACCAGGATGATGACACCATCAACGGCGAACCGGTTGAGGACATGTTTGTCTTTGACATCTTCCTGAACAATAAACCCCCGGTAATTGATGATGTTCCCAACCAGGTAATGGATATCGACGAAACCTTAGTCGTTGACCTGAGTGTCATGGATCCGGATGTGCACAGTTCTCCGCTGCAGATTAGCGCCGTCTCTTCGGATCAATCCATTATCCCCAACAATCAGATTATCATCACCCCGGGAGCCAATCCCACTATTACTTTAACAGCGGATATGGTGGGAACGACGGAAATCACGGTTACCGTAACGGATCCATTTGGGTTAACGGATACCGACCAATTCTTTGTAACGGTCACGGAAACGTTAAGCCTCATTGTGGATACGCTCGTTGACGAGGATGACGGAGACTTCAGCGTAGGTGACCTGTCCCTTCGTGAAGCCATTCGTCTTACCAACGAGAATACCAGCTCTCCGGATGATACCATCGACTTTGACCCGGCTTTGACAGGGGGCACAATAAACCTGGTTGCCGGTTTAGGAGACTTACAGATCACCGATGATGTGATCATCAACGGGTTGGGAGCTAATTTGCTAACCGTAAATGGCGGTGGAGCAATTAACATCTTCACCATTGATGATGGAGATGACTTCCTTAATCAACGGGTTACTATTTCGGGCCTTACTCTTACCGGAGGTGCAGCCGGCGGCGGTGATGGAGGTGCTATCCACACCAAAGAGGACACCTTTCTAAGAGATCTAAATATCACCATGAATTCCGCCACCCGAGGGGGCGGGGTTTACGCCGACGCTTTCAACGGTTTTGTGTTCATCCACGACAGTTTCATCATTGACAATGATGCCACTGTAAGCGGTGGAGGTCTTGATATTTTTGGAGATCAGGATACCAGAGTAATTATCGACGGCTCTGTCATTGCTTTAAACGAAGCCCCCAATGGAGCAGGCCTTAACCTAGCACTGGCCAATGCTTCCCAGGCACTCCTTAGTAGTAGCCAAGTCGAGTTCAATACAGCCACGGTGAATGGGGGCGGCATTCGGGTAAACACCATTGACGCCGGTACGGAATTTAATCTCGTTGCCAGCAACGTCTCAATGAATCAGGCTGTCGATGGTGCGGGTATTTATTCTCAATCCTCCAACGGTAGTTTGATTGAAATCAGCTTGAGCGAAATTTCGGAGAACGAGGCATCGAATAACGGGGGAGCGTTGTACTCCTCGGTCAATTTAAATGATGTTCGAGTCCTCAGCAGCACCATCTCTGGAAACCGGGCCGACGAAAATGGCGGCGGTGTTTTTGGGATCTCTCCAACGCTTGGGGGAATAATCCTCAACAATGCAACCGTCGCCAACAATACTTCAGACGCCGACAGCAATGGCTCGGGTTCCGGCGGCGGTGTTTTCAACGATTCGGTATTCCTTTTCTCGGAAAATACCATTATTGCCGGCAATGTGGATAATACCGGAACTGCTCCCGATGTTAGTGGTGATATCGGGGCCGATTTCAGTATCATTGGAGATACTACCGGTGGCAATGTATTCGACAACGGCGGCAATAAATTGAATGTGGACCCACTACTTGGCCCGCTGGTCAACAATGGCGGTACTACTCGAACCCACGCCTTGACCCCCACTAGTCCAGCTATCGATATGGGGAGTGACTTCTTAGTGCTGCTTCCGACCGTGGATCAACGTGGAGTTCCGTTCCAGCGATTTGTGGGGACGGTTGACATTGGGGCTTTTGAACGACAGACCATTCCCAACTTGTCCTTAATCGTTGATACTCTCGTTGATGAAAACGATGGCGATTTTTCTCCCGGCGACCTCTCTTTGCGGGAAGCAGTTGCTCTTGCAAATGGTAGCGCCGGTCCGGATGTTATCACCTTCGCACCCGCCTTGTCCGGTGGTACCATCACCTTGGCCCCAGGCTTAGGTGAGATGCTAATCCTTGAGGATGTGGTCATCGATGGGCTGGGACAGGATCAATTGGCTGTTGACGGCGGCGGGTTCAATCGAATCTTTAACATTGATGATTTCAACAATGCCAATGAGATCGATGTCACCATCGATGGTTTGACTCTCTCCGGCGGAAATGCCCTAGGCGACGGAGGAGCCATCTGGAATGCCGAACATCTAATCATTACCGACAGCACCTTTTCGCAAAACACCAGCCAGGTTAGCGGGGGTGCCATCGCCAATATGGGAACTCTTGAGATTACCAACTCCCTCATCTCGCAAAACACCGCTGTCGGTGGTAGCCCCTTAGCCGGAGGTGGCGGTATCTACAATAATGGCGGCATCGTCACCTTGACCAATACCAACGTTGATGACAATGAGGTCACTAACAGTCGGGGCGGCGGGATCCTTAATGTCGATGGGGAACTAACGGTTAACGGTGGCACTATCTCTCATAATGAGACTGCGGGAGATGGGGGTGGTATTGCCACCATCGCATCGACCAATTCCGCTACTGCAATGGCCATGCTCAACGCTGTGCAACTTAATTCCAACGAGGCCAGTGGAACTGGATCTTCTGGTGGGGCAGTATACAACTCTGGCGACCCGAACGGAGTATCTGGAACCGGCACGTCCACGGTTACCATCGTGGCGAACACTATCTTTGACAATCAAGCAGGTAATGGTGGTGGAATTTCAAACGTTGGGGTAAATGCAACGATTACCCTCCGGGATAGCACTGTCTATGAAAACCAGGCGGACTTGGCCGGCGGAATTGGTAACTTTAGTGGTGGAACGACCAACATCATCAATTCTACCTTGTCAGCTAATATCGCAACTTCTTTCAGCGGTGGGGCCATCAGTACTAGTAGCGGAACCGTCGACATTGATCATTCCACTATAGCCGGAAACGAAGCTATGGATGTTGGCGGCGGGATTCATCAAGTAGGAGGATTGGTAACTGCCGATAACACTCTGTTTGGTGACAACATTTCCGTTAATGGTGGACCGGACGTCTTTGGTGATATCACCGCCAATTTCAGCCTGATTGAGGATGACACCGATTCCAATATCACCGGCGCCAACAATGTAACCGGTTTCGATCCATTACTGGGCCCATTACAGAACAATGGGGGCATCACCGACACCCATGCTCTATTACCGGGTAGTCCAGCCATCGATGCCGGTGACCCTAACTTTACACCGCCTCCTGACTTCGATCAGCGGAATAATCCCTTCATCCGGGTCTTTGATGGCGATGGTTTTGCAGGCGCGAATATTGACATTGGTGCCTACGAAATCCAGGCGGTTACCGATTTGGATTCAATGCTAATTGTGGACATCCTTACGGATGAAAATGACGGCAACTATGACCCCGGCGACAGATCTTTGCGGGAAATGATCAACCTCGCTAACGGTAGTATAGCTCCCAATACCATAACCTTTGATCCCTCTATAGCTGGTGGGACCATAACGCTCACCATGGGACAGCTGACTATCTCTGATAACCTTACCCTCATCGGCTTAGTCAATGACAGCATCAGTATTGACGGAAATGACACCCACCGAGTTTTCGACATTGACGATAACCTTCCGGGTAACGATATTGACGTCACCATTCAAAACCTGATGATCACCGGAGGTGTAGGTGAAGGCGGCGGTATTCACAACAACGAAAACCTGACCCTCATCAATACCACTGTAGCCGGCAACGCTGATTCCGGCATTAAGAACAACAAGGAAATGGAGATCATCAACAGTACCATATCCGGGAACACTTCTACCACGGATGGAGCCGGAATTTACAACACCGGCAATCTAATCCTGACCAATACCACCATCGCGAATAATGATGCCAATAACATGGGCGGTGCTATTTACTCAACCGGCACGGTAACTATGGGCAACACCCTTATCTCCGGTAACAAAGCCAACATCGGAAGAGAAATTGCCAATGACGGCGGCACCGTAAATGCCAATGCCAACAACCTGCTCGGCGAAAGCAGCAGCAACTTGGACCAGGCGTTTATGAATTTCAATCCTGGTGCTATGGACATCTCTGCAAACAGCGATGGGACTATGCCGACTCCGGTGAACTCCATTATGGCCGCCCTTGCCGACAACGGCGGTTCCACACCAACTCATGCTTTGGTACCCGGCAGCCCGGCGATTGATGCCGGTTCGGACACGATTGCCAACGGTGCCGGACTATTCACCGACCAGCGGGATGGGCTTTTCGACCGGATTAGTGTGGATCATGTGGATATTGGTGCTTTCGAGGTTCAATCGGAAACTCGGATCTCCTTCACCGGAAATACCTTGACCATCGACAATTCCAGTGCTGCTGACGAAGATTACACCATCAACTTGGCTGGTGGAAAAATCACCGTCCAGAACTCCGGTTCCACCCCAAACAACACTAGCGGGGGAACTGCAAATCAAAATAACCAGACCTGGACCAGCAACGGAATGGTTGGGGAAATACTCACCATCATCCTGACCTCATCCGGTGGCGGTCTTATCAACATTGTTGAGGATCTCAATCCTCTTGGGGCTGCAGGTGCTACCACGACGAATTTTGCCGGTGCACCCGACTTGCGAAATGTCATATTTGATGCACCGAATATCCCAACTTCGGTTGATCTGTCCGGCAACACCAATCCCAATATTTATTCCCGGTTCATGATTGATGGAACCGGGGGACGCGGGAACAACTTTGTGAAAACCTCTCCTACCGGGATAAACATGTTCCATTTTGGGGACTCCGGCAATCCTTCTGAGACCATTCTGGACATTCCCCAAGACCATATGGTTGCCCTCGATTTCTCAAACTTGACTACTGTCTCCCAGGATGTGGCCATCAACCTTGGTAATGACGGAATCATTCTTGGTGGTTACCGCAATATGGATATCAAGGCAGCGGGAACGAATCATCGTCGCTTTATTGACGTTCTGGTCGGAGGTCCCGGCAACGACGTTTTGATCGGCAATGATGCCGGCAACTTGTTGATTGGGGGCAATGGCAATGACACCTTGATCGGCAATGGCGGCAATGATCAGATAAACGCCAACCGCGATTTCTCCCCCGATGTGGATAATAATCCTAATGATCCGGACGATCCCTACGACTTCACGGATGACTTGACTGTCTTCGCGGCCCAGGTAAACCAATTTAATTCCGCACCGGGTGTATCCGCTACCAGCCGAGCATTGTTCAGCAACCTAGGGATCTTTGGTTTCGGTGAAGGTACTACCGACTTCGCTGGTAGTTTTGCCCTCGCCAATAGTTTGGAGGCACCGGAATCTCGAGATCTCTTGAACGGCGGTCCGGGCAACGACGGATTGTTCGGGTTTAACGATGCCACGGTGACCGTACTGGGTGGTCCCGGTAACGACATCTACTCCACCAATACCCGAGGTGGTACTGCTTTGATTGACATGGGAGAAGGTGCCGACACCATCCTCTTCAGTACCGGCGACACTGCGATTGGTGGACCGGGAAATGACCTTATCACCGAGGCAGCCTTCAACCCCGATCTTGCCAACCTGATCACGTTCCTCTTTGGCCAGGAAGACAATGACACCATCAATGCGGGTCTTGGGCCTGACGAGGTACGTCCAGGTACCGGATTCAACTCCATCAACCTCCTAGACGGCGATGATACGATCATCAGTGAAGGGGGTAGCAACGACATCAATGGCGATCCGGGTTTCGAACTCTAGATTGCCTTTGCTTAGTAAAATAGTTAACGACCTTTCCCGGCTTTTACTTGAGAGTTTGGGGAAGGTCGTTTTTCTTACTGTCACCTGCATGTTTGGAAGGAATCATTCCAATGACCAACCGGCTCATAGACCATAAGATAATAATTCTGGTTTTCATGTCCGCCATTTCGTTAGTATGGGTGACCAGTGTCAAGGGGGGTGAAATTCCCAAAGCTGGTTTTCCGCAATCGTGCGGAATCCAACTCAAAAGCCACAACTTCACAGCCGATACCCTCAATCATGTGCATAAGCTGGGATTCCGTGTTGTCCGTCGCGGTTTTTACTGGTCCACCATCGAACCGGAGAAAGGCACCTACGACTTTTCCAATTATGATGAGCAAATGAAACAAGCCAGCCGTCTAGGTCTTACCGTAGTAGGCGTTCTTTTCGGCAACAATTCTCTTTATGAGGACGACGGCAAAGGCGGTATTCAGACCGAAGAGGGTCGGCAAGGTTTCGCACGGTTCGCTGCTGCATTGGCTAAGCACTACAAAAACCAGAACGTGCTTTGGGAGGTGTGGAACGAACCCAACGTTCGCACTTTCTGGCGAAAAGATGGGAAGCATAATTCCAATGAATTTGCCGCCGAATACACTGCTCTGGTCAAAGAAGTCGCCCCGGCAATGCTAAAGGCCGACCCGAATTGTTTTGTAATGGCGGGGTCGGTGTCCAACTACTGGGAGCCAAGCTACCAGTGGACGGAAAGCTGTTTCAAGAAGGGGATTCTCAAGACAGGTATACGCGGGTGGTCGGTTCACCCCTACGGAGTCAAGACGCCAGAAGAATTTGCGATTGGTCATGCCCGTATGCGGGAGCTACTCAAAGAATACGGTAAACCGGATTTCCCCATCTTGAACACTGAACGTGGATTTGCGGTCAAGGAAACCGCGGAAGGCTGGTCCGGCGGGTCAATAGAACGAGCCCGAGAATTTCAGGCCTGGCATGTGGTTCGGCAGTATCTGATTGATCAGTTGTACGGCGTTACATTGACGGTTTGGTATGAGTGGGATGGAGAAAAGTTCGGCATCTCCGATGAAGGTGGCTCACGTCCTGCGTACAAGGCATGCCAAGTGATGTTCAAACAGCTGAATGGCTACCAATTTGTGCGGCGAATCTCCTCAGATTCTAAACACGATTACGTGTTACTCTTTCGCAACAAATCAGGCCAACAAAAATTGGTCGTTTGGACTGCACCTCCTCCAGGAGGAACACCGGACGAAGCAGTATCTCATCAGGTGGCACTTGAGCTGGTCGAAGGGCCTTCTATTGAGGTCACTAACTTGGATGGAAAAGCCAAGAAATACCCCACCGGCCTAAGGTTGACTCTTCGAGGCGGGCCTCAATATCTCGCCTTTCCCAAGGACCTCCGGATAGGCACCTGCGTTACTCTGGCAAAGACACTTCTTGCCTCCCCGAAAGCATTGCAACCGATTGATTTGCAGCTTTTTAATCAGGAGCTGAAATGGCAGTTTATCGAAAACACCGGCAAGGGTTCCTTCACCCTGTCCAAAGATAAAGAGGGAACACTGATCGGAGTCTTGAATTATGATTTCACGAAATCAAAATCGAAATCCCGCCCGTATGTCTTGGCGGCTGCTCCGGTCAACATCACGGCCGGAACTCGCGAGATACAGCTCCAAGCACGGTCGGCGATTCGCCAACAGCTGACCTTTCGGCTGGTTGATAGCACCGGCCAAACCCTTCAGGTCAGGAGAAAGATCAAGGGAACAGGTGACTGGGAAACCTTCCGGATTCCACTGAACCGGCGAATGGAGCACTGGGATGGGGCAAACGATGGACGGGTCCATTCTCCAATCAAACAGATTGTCTTTATTGTTCCCTTACCAATCGCAGGGAAGAAAATCGGCATTGTTCAGTTTGCAAACGCCAAGGCAATTCCCAGTGTTCCTCCCCAAAGGAAAGGTGTTCCTGAAACAACCAAAATCGCCACTGGACCGGCCCTCGAAAAGCTTCTGGAGGCAGAAGCAAAATGGACTTTCCTGAAGAACACAGGTGCTGGGTCGTTTAAGCTCGGCAAAAGTGATGCAGGTAAGGCAATTGGTATCCTCCGTTACGATTTCACGAAATCCAAATCAAAGTCCCGCCCCTATGTTCTTGCGGTTGCCCAAGTCAACATTCCCAAGGGAACGCAGGAGGTGCAATTTAAAGCCCGATCCACTGTTGCTCAACAACTAACTTTCCGCGTGGTTGACAGCACAAAGCAAACGCATCAGTTCAAAACAACAATAAAGGGCAAAGGCCAATGGAAAACGATTCGCATTCCGTTGACCCGGCGTTTAGAACACTGGGGAGGAGCAAAAGACGGCAAGATTCATTTTCCGATCACCAGTATTGTTTTCAGTGTCCCCCTACCCAATGAGAATCATTTAACCGGCCAAGTTGAATATGCAGACCTTATTGCCGTTCAAGCTTCCCCTTGACATTAACGGTTCGCAAGCTGGTGTGGGGGATTTAGTGCGAAGCATTTCGGGCCGTTCAGGTAATGTATCTGCTTTTTTTCGCCACGCCAACATGATGGGCAATCTATAAATTCTACTTAACCAATAAAATGGGGCACGGGGTTAGCATGCTGATTTTCCAGCTTAAGCTAGCCCACCCCTGTGAGGGATTTTCCGGATCAAATTGCGGGGCAGAGACGATGATTAGATTGGCGTTTTCTGCTTTGGCAAACTAGGCAATTTCCTTAGCTCGGGAACCCGTTTTAACTTTTAAATGCCAGGGGATTTTCATTTCATCGAGCTGCCTCCCGAGGCGTTCCAAATGTTCCTGAGCGGAGGCTTCAATTTTCAGGTAGAATTCTTCCACCTCCTCATCTTCCCAACCGGCAATGCTTTCGATGACGTGGAGGAGAATGATTTCCCCCTGGCTATTGCCTGCTAAGTCCGAGGCCACGTTGAGAATAGATTGATGCCGGTCTGTCAGGTCAATTGGCACGATGATTTTCTGGAACATAATTTTTCACTCTTCAAAGCTAGAAAAGTTGTCCAAATCCCATTCCACTCCTTGATTAAAAGAAGTCTCTTTGATTCAGAACAAATGAGCAATAATTATGCCTTAGAAGCCAATTCTAAATTGCTTGGCTTCCTTTTTTCCAATTGGCATCTTCTTTGCTTTGATTCAAGTTGTAATTCATTTTCCTTCCTGCAACCATTCAACTAATGTCTACTTCTCCGGAAAAAAGTTTGACCCACTTAAAAGCCAGCCACACTCCCTCTGCGATAGAAAGGCGATTAAACTCCGGGTCCAAACACAGTTATCTACGCGATTTTGTTTACGGTGCCGTAGATGGAACCGTCACAACTTTTGCCGTGGTGGCAGGAGTTGCCGGTGCGGGATTATCCCCGGGGGTAACGATAATCTTGGGGCTGGCCAATCTGCTCGCGGATGGGTTCAGTATGGCAGTCAGCAACTTTTTGGCCACGCGGGCCGAACAACACCAACGCGAGCAAGCTCGAAAAACTGAAGAATACCATATCGCCACTATTCCAGAAGGAGAACGAGAGGAGATTCGGCAAATATTTGCCGCCAAAGGTTTTTCCGGCGATGATCTGGAGCGGGTGGTAGAGATCATTACTTCGGATGTCCAGCGCTGGGTCGATACTATGATGCAGGAAGAACTGAAGTTACCTTTGGAAGGACCTTCGCCTACGCGAGCCGCTCTTACAACCTTCGCCGCCTTTGTTTTGGTTGGAACGTTGCCTTTGGTAACCTTTTTCTTTTGGCTTTTCATTCCCACAGCCACTCTGAACTTCTTCCTTTGGAGTTGTGTAATAACCTCGGGAACTTTTTTTGGCATCGGCGCTTTCAAAAGCCGATTTGTGGGACGAAACTGGCTGGTCAGTGGGATGGAAACGTTGCTGATGGGGGGCACAGCAGCGGCCTTAGCTTACCTGGTAGGAGTTCTTTTGCGCGATTTTGTCCCGGCTTAAGAAGACCAAGAGGAATTATGGACTTAGCCCAACTTATCGAAGAATTATCGAGACCAAGAGCATACCCGTTCCCTGTGGACGAAGTGGAAGTCCACCAAACGCATATTTCAGCAGTCTTTTTAGCCGGGTCGTTTGCCTACAAGCTCAAGAAGCCGGTTCAATTGGGGATCCTAAATTTTTCTACATTGGAAAAACGCAAGCATTATTGTGAAGAAGAAGTCCACCTGAATCGCCGTTTGGCTCCGGAAGTTTATCTGGGAGTTGTTCCTGTTACAATCCAGCAGGAGAAACTCCAGGTAGAAGGAGAAGGGGAGATTGTCGAGTGGGCAGTGAAGATGAAACGCCTCCCACAAGAGGCAACACTTGAACGACGCCTCCTGCGGAAAGAAGTTAAGCCGGAAGCGATTCAATCTCTTGCCGGTAAAATTGCCGGTTTCCACAAATCTGCCGCTTCCAATCAGCACATAGCCGAATTTGGACGCTTTGAAATTGTTGCCAGGAACGCTTTGGAAAACTTTGAGCAGAGCCGCAATCAAATCGGCACAACGATTAGTGAAGTCGTTTGGCAACGGCTGAAGGAACTCACGGAAAGGGAATTGGAAAAGAATCGACCGCTAATCGAAAAGCGAGCCGTCCAGGGCATCCCGAGGGACACCCATGGTGATCTCCATTTGGACCATGTGTATTTATTCCCGGAAGAATATCCCCCCAATGACCTGGTCATTGTCGATTGCATAGAGTTCAACGAACGTTTTCGCTTTGCCGATCCGGTGGCAGACATGGCGTTTTTGGTGATGGATTTGATCTTTCATCACCGGCAAGACTTGGCTGCAATATTTTCGCAAGCCTATTTCCAAGCCTCTGAAGATCAAGAAGGGAAAAAGTTGCTCCCTTTCTACAGCTCTTATCGAGCTGCTATTCGGGGCAAAGTCAAAGGCATGGAACTAACCGAAAAGGAAATCCCTAAAGAGGAACAACAAGCGGCACTGAAAAAATCACGAGCACACTGGTTGCTGGCCCTTGGCGAATTGGAAATCCCTTTGCGAAAACCATGCCTTCTGCTGTTAGGGGGATTGCCTGGTTCGGGGAAATCAACTTTGGGTAAAGCAATAGCGCAGAAGGCAGGTTTCTCGATCATCCGGACTGATGAGGTGCGAAAACAATTGGTTGGCATCAAGCCCGAAGAGGCGGCTTCTCCCGAACATTATTCCCAAGAATGGACGGAGCGAACCTATGGGGAATGTTTACACCGTGCGGAAAAGGTTCTGTTTGAAGGAAAAAGAGTGTTGCTGGATGGCAACTTTTGGGCGGAAAACAAACGGCAGATGTTTTTGGAAATGGCGAAGACTTGGGGTGTCCCAAGCGTTTTTTTCCTTTGTCAAGCGGATCCCAAGGTGGTACAGCAACGATTAGAAAATCGCCAAGGAGATGCCTCCGATGCCACTTGGGATGTCCATGTTCAGGTCGCAGAAAAATGGCAGGAGATAGGAGAGAAAACCAGTCCGTACCTGCGAGAAATTTCCACCAATGGGGACCGCGACTCCGCTATTCGGCAAGCACTGAATGAGCTTCAGAAGCTCAACTTGTATGCGAAATGAATTGTACCGTTTCCGCCCACCTATTGTCCCGATTCGCCCACTTCATTTTGTTAGAATTTGTTTAATTCCTAAGAAAATTCTTTTTGGTAACCCATTTTGACAAGTATAGGAAGAAAGAAAATGGCATGTATTTTGCTCCATTCTTATGGGAGATTCTGATTGCCACTTCTCTTAAACTATCGCTCGGCGAAAGGTAGGCCAATAATGAAAACTCTCTCCAAACCTCTGTTGGCTTTAACAGCAGCCGACTTGATGAGCGAAGACTTGGTGATGATCCCCAAAGAAATGTCCTTGCAAACCGCTGCACGTCTGTTGTCTCAGCATCAAGTGTCTGGAGCTCCTGTTATAAACGAAGACGGCATTTGTATAGGGGTGCTTTCGGCAACCGACTTTATCCACTGGGCAGAAGATCACAAGATTGTTCGGGATTGTCCACTCGGTGAAATTTGCCAACCTTGGCAGATGGTGGAACCCAAAGATTTGCCCCACGATTTAGTCGAAAACTACATGACCCGGCAACCGGTTACTGTCTCTCCCAACAAAAATATCACCGAATTAGCGCGGATGATGATTGATGCCCATATCCACCGAGTAATTATTGTCAATGAGGAAGGCCGGCCGCAAGGAATTGTCGCCGCAACCGATATCCTGGCCGCCATTGCTTATGCCAATCCTTATACCCAGACGAGCACCTCTTGAGAAAGGAACTTCCCATGACAACTGGAACGAAAGATCGATTAGTCCTGAATGCGGAAACCGCCCAAGATTTGATGACTCCGAACCCGGTTTCGGTCGAGGGAAACGCAACTTTGCAAGAAGCCCTAATTCTCTTTACCCAGAAGGGTTTCAGTGCGGCTCCCGTAATTGACGAATCCGGCCGGCCCATAGGCGTGCTTAGCCAATCGGATATTATTGTTCATGAGCGGGAAAGAGTGAATTATGTTTCCGAAGTTCCGGAGTATTTTTCCCGATCCCATTTGATGACGAAGGAAGGAGAAAGGTTACGGGACTTCCAAGTGGAGAAGGTGGACAATACCTTGGTGCGCGACATGATGACTCCCGCAGTGTTTTCCGTATCCACCGAGACTCCAAGTTCTGGAGTCATAACGCAAATGTTGGCACTCCACGTTCATCGTCTTTTTGTCGTCGATCCCGATAATGTTCTGGTAGGCGTCATAACCGCTTTGGATATCCTGAGACATATGGAACCCCAGAATTAAGCCCAAAAAATCACAGTAGGAGTTTATCAGATGAGAATACTAGCATTTTTGGTTCTTGGTGTTTGTCTGCTCATCGGAAACACAGGCCCGAGCCAAACCGGACGTAGCAAGGTCTTCAAAAAACTGATGCAAAAGAAACTGGACAGCTCGAAAAATCTACTGGAAGGGTTAGCTCTAAATGACTTCAAGAAGCTTGAAGAAAATGCAACCACCTTGCTAAAAATCAGCAGCACTGCTGATTGGTTTGCTTACAAAACCCGAGAATATGAATTGTTCAGCAACGAATTCCGCCGCGCTGCGGAAAAGCTCAAGAAAAAAGCCAAAGAGGAAAACCTGGACGGAGCTGCGCTGGCTTATGTGGAATTAACCATGTCGTGTATTCGCTGCCATCAATACGTGCGGGAAATGCGGGACGTTCGATTTGAAGACTATCCAAAGCTTCAGCCATGAAAAGCAAAGACGGCTCGAAAATCAATCTGCTGATAGTCGATGACGACGAACAATTGCGGCAAACTCTGGGAAAACGCTTTGAACGTCAAGGAATGAATGTTCGCTGTGCCGCCAGCGGAGAGGAAGCACTCATTGTCGCCGATCAATATTTGCTCGACGTCGGTTTGTTGGATTTAAATCTGCCGGATTGTACCGGAATTGAACTTCTCCCCAAGCTCAAGGAAAAACAACCGGAACTTGAAGCTTTGATGTTTACCGCCCACGGCAGCATTGAGACAGCAATCGAAGCGATGAAACTGGGGGCTTATGATTACCTCAGCAAACCATTTCCTCTACCGGAATTAGAAATCCATATCCAAAAAGCCTTCGAGAAAGTTCGCTTGGCCCGGCGGGAGCGGCAATGGGTCGAGCAGATTCGCTACGAATCGCCTAGGTATCGGCTGGTGGGTTCGAGTCCTTTATTACAAAAGGTGGTGCGGCTAATTGAGAAAGTGGCTCCTACGGAATCCACGGTGTTGATTCATGGAGCTAGTGGAACAGGGAAAGAGTTGGTTGCTCGCGCCTTGCATTACAATAGTCCCCGCTGTGAACGGCCCTTGGTCACCATCAATTGTGCTACCTTCCAAGAGACCTTACTCGAAAGCGAACTTTTTGGCCATGAAAAGGGTGCCTTCACAGGAGCCACACAGCAAAAAGCCGGACTAATTGAGGTGGCGGAGGGGGGTACTTTATTTGTCGATGAGGTCGCCGAAATGGCCCCTTCGCTCCAGGCCAAATTGCTCCGGGTGTTGGAAGACAATTCTTTTCGCCGCGTCGGCAGCACTCAGGAACGCCATGCGGATGTCCGGATTATAGCCGCGACGAATAAGGATCTGGTTCAGGAACAGAAAGAAGGCCGTTTCCGCGAGGATTTATTCTTTCGCTTGAATGTGGTAACGATAAACCTTCCTCTTTTAAAGGACCGTCCAGATGACATCGAGGAACTGATTAACCATTTCCTGACAACACGGCAGATTGGTCCCAAACCCTTCACGATCCAACCGGAAGCCATGGAAATCTTGCGGGGTTACAATTGGCCCGGGAATGTCCGAGAGCTCGCTAATGTACTTGAACGCTCGCAAATTTTAGCCGAAGACAATATCATTACTCCGGATGACCTTCCCGAGAACATTATAGAATCCGGACAAGTCTCCTCTTCGACGGCAGATCCGAACTCCCGCCTTTTAAGCGACGTCGAACGCCAACATGTCGAGGAGGTATTACGCCAGGAGCATGGCAACAAAGTGCGGACTGCCAAAGCACTGGGAATCAGCCGGCGAGCCCTCTACCGGTTGATTGAGAAGTACCAGCTAATAAATCACATCAAGAGTGACTAGTGGTCCCGTAGTCGATTTCAAAATGGCATAGCATTTGCACCTTTTTTTAGTCGGATCCAACCTAAAAATTGTAGTTAGATCCAACATGTTAGAAAGGGGGTCGAAAATGCTACCAATCAAAACGATTCTCCATCCAACGGACTTTTCGGATTTCTCTCGTGCCGGTTTTCAGTTGGCTTGCTCACTGGCCAAGGATTACAACGCTCGTTTGATCGTTATTCATGTGGAACCTCCGATTGAGATCATTCACGGAGGATTTTACGGGGCACCAGTAGCCATCAAGGAAGACATCGAAAAAACCAAAGAAAAACTCTTCGAGCTTAAACCACACGACCGGACCATCGAAGTGGATCATTTCATCGTCCGCGGAGAAACAGGCGAGGTTATCCTACAGTTTGCCGATGAACATCGTGCCGATTTGATCGTCATGGGAACTCATGGGCGAAGCGGTTTGGGGCGAGTGCTAATGGGAAGTGTGGCGGAACATGTACTTCGCCATTCAAAATGCCCGGTGGTAACGGTGAAAAGACCATTCGGGGTTGATGAGACCGGCAAAGATGAAACTTCTGCAGTGGCTTCTACAAATTAGGAGTCTTTGTTACTTTAACCGGCAGGATGAGCAAACCTTCCACTCATCCTGCCTCGTTTTTTACCCGAATGCGAGCATCCACAATCCGACAACCTTGCCCGGGAGGAAGAGCAAAAGCCGGATTTAGGTCCAATTCGGTAATTTCCGGTATCTCTTCCACCATCCTTGAGATTCGTAGCAGCAAATCTTCCAAAGCTGGGATGTCGGCCGCTGGTTTTCCGCGATACCCTTGCAGCAATTTATAGCCCCGAATACTGCGGACCATTTCGCTGGCATCTTGGCCGGTCAAAGGAGTTACCCGAAAACAAACATCTCCCAAAATCTCGACATGAATACCACCCATACCAAAGGCGATGAGCGGTCCAAACAAGGGATCTTGGGTTACCCCGACCATGACCTCCGTTCCTTCGGGAATCATTTGTTGTACCAGGATTCCTTCCATGGCATCGAGTTGATTTGTTTCGGCAAGGTGGCCGCGGATTTTTTCGAAGGCTTTTTGGACGGAATCGGCGTCCTTTAGGTTTAAGAGAACGCCGCCGACTTCGGTTTTATGGACCAATGTGGTTGAGGTGAGCTTTACAGCCACGGGGAAGCCTACGGATTTGGCAATCTCTACTGCTTCTTCTGGAGATTGAGAAACACCCCCAGCTGCTAACGGGGCTCCGAAGGAAGATAAAACTAAACGAGTTTCCTCTGCAGAGAGCCAACCGCCGCCGCGCTTGGAAATGGCTTGTTGGCAAATTGCTCTCGCTCCAGGAACATCCAGATCGTCAAAATCAGGAATAATTCCTTCCGGCTTACGGCGCCACTCAGCGTAGCTGTTCACCTTACCAAGTACTCGAGCAGCTGCTTCCGGAAATTCGAAGAGAGGAATTTTACCACTTTCTACCTCGATGGGTGGCGGTACCCCTTCCTGGTTCATCAGACAACCGAGGACAGGTTTATTGGTTCCTGCGGCGGAAATTGCATTTTTCAAAGCCCTGGCGATGGCCTCATTGTCTGTAAGTCCGACCGGAATGTAGATGACGATTAAGGAGTCGACTTCATCGGATGCCAGCAAGCAGCGAACGGCTTCTTGATATTGCTCCGGCGTTGCGGAAGCAATCATATCTACCGGATTCCCAAGACTTGCCGTAGGTGGGAGGGATTCCGCTAGCTTCTTTTGTAATTCTGTGGAAAACTCCGGGAGTTCCAGACCGCGAGCTTCGCATTCATCCGCACACAATATACCTGGTCCTCCGGCATTGGTAACAATTCCGACTCGCGGTCCTTGTGGAAGAGGGCAGTGTGCGAAGGCTGTAGCCAAGTCAAACATTCCTTCCAAGCTATCCGCTCGAATCACCCCGCTCTGCTCAAACAGGGCTTCTACAGCGACATTGTTTGCGCCCAAAGCGGCAGTGTGAGACCCAGCCGCCCGTGACCCGACTTTCGTTCGCCCGCCTTTGAGTGCAATGATGGGTTTTTTCTGACTAACTCGACGGGCGATGCGGGCGAAGCGGCGCGGATTGCCGAAGGATTCCAGATAAAGCAGAATCACATTGGTGTTTTCGTCTTCTTCCCAATATTGCAGCAAATCATTCCCGGAAACGTCTGCCTTGTTGCCCACGCTGACAAAGCTGGACAAGCCAAGTTGCAAGCGAACTGCTGCTGCTAAAATGGCCAGACCTAAAGCACCGCTTTGAGACAACATGGCCACTTTCCCAAAGGGAGGGAAGATGGTAGAGAAAGAAGCGTTGAGGCGCACCGAAGGATCGCCGCTTTGTAGCCCCAGGCAATTCGGCCCCACCAGTCTCATTCCATAGCCGCGAACTTTCTTCAAGAGTTGCTCTTGCAGATCTTGCCCTTCACCGCGAATCTCCGCAAATCCCGCAGTGATCACAATCAGGGCAAGCACTCCCTTGGCGGCACAATCATCAATGACCGATAGCACTGCTTGCTTTGGAACCGCAATAATGGCCAAATCCACTTGCTCCGGCAGGTCTTTGACCGAAGGATAGGCTCGAATACAGCCCAAGACCTCAGATTTGGGATTGATGGGATAAACCGGGCCATTGAAGCGGCCTTGGAGCAATCCATCGAGCAGGCGAAAACCAATGCTATTGGGTTTGTTTGAAGCCCCGACAACCGCCACCGCA
>CAZPPD010000020.1:0-17541 GCA_964588185.1 uncultured Alcaligenaceae bacterium
TTGGGACAGTAATCCGGGTGTGTTCCGCAGCATCCACTATTGAGATTCTTGGGAATAGGTTTGGGGCAGTAATCGTCCGGGCAACCACAAGTTCTCGGGCAAGAGTTTGAGTCGAAACATCTACGAAAAATGGCCGTCGGAAGGAAATTCCTCCAGAAATCCCCCGCCGTTGCTTGCGTGGAAAGCAGGATGAAAAGCAGCATGGATAAGATCGTGCGAAATTGGATCATCGTTTATTCCTTTGCCTGGACTGCTTTGGTTTCGGCAAGAGGCGATGGATGGTAAACCGACCCGCCTCGAACAGGGAGCAGTTCCACGCCGGTTTGCCCCTTCATGGGTATTTCCTGCGGAAGGTCTAACTGTTCGGGTTGCGGTCGAGGAATATCTCCTGGAAGAGGCGTTCCCAATTCTAACGGCGGACAATCGTTGCCCAAGCGGATTTGCCATCCTCCCCCCAGAGCTTTGTAGATCTGAATCAACCCGAGAGCGATATCCGCTTTGGCTAGGGCTAACTGGTCCTGCTGGGTGGTCAGAAAGGCAGTAGAAACAAAGACCGGAGTCGGGGTAATCTTAAAAACTTGCCGCAAGGAGATAACTCGAACCGCCTCTTCGGCATCGGAGGCACTTTTTTTCAAAAAGTCATAGCGTACCTGGGAGCCGAGGAAAGTAACGATGCCATTCTCCACTTCCTGTCCGGCTTTCAAGACCTGGTTTTGGTAATTCAGCACCGCCGTTTGAAAGCGGGCATCTTCCACCCGGATGGCATTAAGCAAGCGTCCATAATTGAGAACATCCCAGCGGACACTGGGGCCGATGTTGCCGAACAGAGCCTTGGTATCAAACAAATCTGCAAAGTTTTCCGCTTGGTAGCCGATGGTTCCGACCAAGGAAAACTGGGGATACAAATTGGAGGTGGCTACACCAATCCGGGCACTTTGAGCCGCTATCAATCGTTCCGCGCGGCGAATATCCGGGCGGCGGCGCAATAATTCTGCCGGGATTCCTACCACCACGTTGGCTGGAGTTTCCGGAAGGTCTTGGGTTCCGAGTTCGGGAATAAGGTCGCGGACAGGAATCCCCAGCAAGACGCAAAGTTTGTTGTTGGCGATTCGCAATCCAATTTCCAGTTGTTTCTTTAATGCTTGCGTGTTCCGTAAATTGGACCGCAATTGAGCTTGTTCCGAAGGTTCCTCGATTTTGCCGCCGCGTTCTTCGGCTTTGTCCACCAATTGCTTTTGAATTTTGATGTTGGCTTCGGCGTACTTGATCCGTTCCTGGAATGTACGAATTTCAATGTAGGTGGCGGCCACCTCTGCTGCCAGCAAGACTAACACATCGTCGTATTCTTCGATGGTGGCATCCAAATCCGCCTCGGCAGATTCAATCGCTCGGCGAAAGCGCCCCCAGAAATCCAATTCCCTAGCGATATTGGCACCAAAGGCCCAATTAACAAATGCTCGTTTGAATCCGGGGATTCCTTCCGCTACGTTTGCTTGGTTGAAACTCAGTTGGTTGCGGGAGTAGTCGGCAAAAGTTTCTTGGAATTGCGGGAAGAGATTTCCTGTGGCAATGTTGCGTATGGCTCTGGCTTCAAGAATCCTGGTGCCCGCGGTTCGCACATCCAGATTTTGCCGGTAGGCGGTTTCAATCAAAGCATTTAACTTGGGATCGTTAAAAACTGTCCACCATTCCGTTAATTCCGGAGTTTGCACACCAATTTCGGGCAAATTGGAATCAATATATTCTTTGGCGACTGGAGCCGGGGGTTTACGGTAATTGGGGCCGACTTTAAAGCCGTTGTGGACATAATCTTCGATGCTGGTGCAGCCGGTCAGGAAACTTCCCAAGATAATGGGAACTGTCGTTACAAGCCAAAGCCGCAGCCATGAACTGCAATGAAATTGCCTTTCCTGGGCCGTCATGGGACCTTCCCCTTCTGTCCGGAAAAATCGGTACACCTTACCTTATCGGAATTACCTGGGCAGCCCGTTGAGGTAAAAACCAAAGCAAATTCGATTGGCTGTTAAATTGGTGACTCCAGGTCGTTTGAGGCAGGTCTTTTTTTCTTTCGGTAATCCTCCTTGCGAAGGTGATGCGCGCGCATTTTTTGATATAGGAAACGGGGATCTACCCCTGCCCGGTTGGCCGTCTCCGCAATTCTTCCCCCGGTTTCTTTGAGGAGGCTGGCAAAATATTGCCGCTCCAAGGATTCCAATAAAGTTTGCCGCACTTGCTTCCATGGTTTGCCCAGTAAATCAACAGGAAGATCCACTGAGTCGGATAATATCTCGTGGGTAAGCTGGTGATGAGGAACGGTCGCGCTAATTGTGGTCGGTAAGTCCGCCGAGGTGATTTCGTTGCTCCGGCACAAAAGCATTGCTCGCTCAATTACATTGATGAGCTCCCGAACATTTCCAGGCCACGAGTATTCCACCAAGGCTTTCATGGCATCCGGATGCACTTTGTTTGCACTACGTCCCAACAAAGTCCGGAAGTGGTCAACGTAATTATTGACTAATGCCGGAATGTCTTCCGGACGCTCTCGCAAGGGGGGAATGGTTAAGGTAACTACCGCAAGTCGGTAATATAAATCCTGCCGAAAGCGTTTTTCCTCAATTTCCCGGAGCAGATCCCGGTTGGTGGCGGCAATTACGCGGACATTTAGGGGAATACTTTTTTCCCCACCTACCCGTTGGATGGTTCGTTCTTGTAAAACCCGCAACAGTTTGACTTGCAGGTGCAAATGCATTTCCCCTATCTCATCCAAGAAAATGGTTCCTTGGTGAGCCAGCTCAAAATATCCGCGGCGGGCCCGGGTTGCGCCGGTAAACGCTCCCTCTTCATGGCCGAACAACTCGCTCTCCAGTAATCCCTCCGGTAAAGCTCCACAATTTACGGGAATAAAGGGGCCTTTGCTGCGATGGCTCTCGGCATGAATGGCCGAAGCCAACCGTTCCTTGCCGACACCGGTTTCTCCACAAATCAGCAACGGCGTATCCACCGCAATCACTCGGTCCACCGTCGCCATGAATGCCTGCATAGAGGAACTAGCCGAAGTAAAATCGTGCAACCGGGAGGAATCGAAGCTTTGTTTTAATCGGAGTCGGCTGGGTTCCTGCTCCCGTCTTCGATTGATTAATGCCGAAAGGGTTTCTTGCAGGGCTTCGTCGGGAAGGCAAGTATTCAGAACCGCAATGCAGCCACTAGCTAAAAGATGAGCCCGGTCCGCAGAATCTTCCCTCTTCGATAAGACGACAAATTCCGGTTGCTCAGGAAGTTGCCGAATCGCAGCAACCGCTTCTGACTCCGGTTTGGGAATCACCGATCGGCTAATCAAAATGAGGTCGTTGTCTTGACGGGCAAGAGCAGGCCACAAGGCTTCGCCTTTTTGGGTCAGAGAACCGAACAAGAGGTGCTTTTCTTTTGCAAGAAGTTTTTGGAGCCTCTTCAGAAGATTAGTTTCCGGAACTACGATGAGTACTCGGACGAGCATCGGTAATAAACCTCCGATTAGATGTATTCGGATATAATAACCCGAATATTTCGGAATTTTATGCCCGTTTTCCTCCGGGTACAAGATCATGTAGATCGCGGATGAATTTGTTCTCAACCTAAACTTAAGACGGCTAGAAAAGCAAAAAAAGCAGGCCTTTAATTCACTCCAGTTTTTTCTCCGGAACCTGGTGCTGTAGATTTTTCCGGGAATCTTTTTTCGGCACGAAGATTGCATCTTTTACCATTGGCAGAGGCAAACAAGCCAAAGTCACAGCAGCCAGGATGGTCCTAGCAGTCTGTAAATCTTGATTGTGAATTTGAAATTTCGAAGGAGTGATAAAATGGCTGAGAAAAAGAAAGAGACAGGAAAAAATAACCGGGGAAGGAAATCAGGCTCTCAAAACCAAGTGAATGCTCCCAAGTCTTCTGTACCAAATCCTTCTACCAAATCGACGGATCCCACTGGTAAACAGTAATGTCCCACCAATTCTCCACGGTGCCTATCCCCCGCACCGTGGGGATTCTTAGCGGGGTAACCATCCTAGTATCCATCCTACAAATCGGGTTTCCCTGACTGTTAATGTTCAGGGACTTTAGTGGAGGCAAATGATGCTCGTTTTAACCAGACGAATTAATCAAGCAATTTATATTGGCGATGACGTCACCATTCGATTGATTGGCATTCAAGGAAATAAAGTCCGATTGGCCATAAGCGCTCCGCCTGAAGTACGGGTGGACCGTGAAGAAGTTCGCCGGCGGCTAATGGATTTTGAATTGCTTACTCAATCCGAGATACCAGTTTCCCACTCGTCCTCTTTGCTAGTAGGCCAAATGGGTAACGAGCTTCCTAATTAGCGAGCAAAAAGAAATGTTTGAAATGAGAGATCCTACTCAACGTTTCATTTGTTGTTCCCACAGGGCTTTGACCACTTGCGAACCGCCGGCCAGGACCTGGTCGAACACTTTGCGGTACTTGCCCATTTCCGACTCGGAGTTTAAGCAACGAAGCATGGCAACCGCCCGGCTTTCACCCAATAATCCGGTCAATGCCGGCAGCAATTCTTCCTGAATGCCGTAAACTTTCCCGGCATCCGCCCGCACGGGGATTACTCCGACTAAATAGTCACCCAACTGTTCCCGGACGCTGCCGACGGCTTGTTCTATATTTTGTTCTTTTGGCCGGGAAGGAGTTTGCCACTTATAAGGCGGATCCCATTCCATTTTCGGAGACAGCAAATCGATATGGGTCAGCACACCGACTACTTTGGGGAACTTTAGGTGAGGCAGGCTCTCAAAATACTCGCGTAAACTCTTCAGTATTTCCAAGTCCGCTTGGCGTCCGGGGTCGGGAGCACGCATCACCAGCAGAATGAGGTCCGAAGATTGAGCGGCTTTCTGGGACGCTTTTCTTTGACTTTCCTCCGGTCCCGCTTGCCCGTACCCGGGTGTATCCTGGAGGATAAGAGAATAGTCTTCTGATTGAAGGGAAAATCGAGTTACCTCCTCCGTTTCGGGTAATGTACTGGTCTTCGCTTGCTGGTCTTCCAAGAGAGCATTGATCAGGCAGGATTTCCCGGATTTGACTTGCCCAACCAAGGTCAAGGTAATGTGGTTTGGATCCTGATTTGCTACTCCGTCATGGACAACGGGATCTTTCTTCTCCATTTTCTGGAGATGTTCCCGATAACGTTCGGCTCCCACTCTTAATCGCCCGCTATTCACATCGATAAGATAATTACCCAGGCGATGAATATAGGCCGTATAGAACCAGACGAGCAGATTTTGCTGGAGCATATTCATCGGCACGCCGATGCCCATCCGCGAAGCGGCGTAGCGCATGGCGGTGCTGACCGGAGCAAAGACGGCACTGACAGCCCAGTACACATTGGTAGCTTTCTGGTAATAGTCAACTGCCGTTTTGGCCTGCTTTAGATTATTGATGGTGAGCAGATGGCCTCCGGGGAAATATTTTTGCACCATTTCTGCAAGGTCATGCGAGGCCAACTCCACCACGGCCAGAATTTCCGGGATGGTCAAAGAACTCACCGGGTCCTTGGCTTTGGGATGGTAGAATTGTGCCAGTTCCATCGCCATTTCTTTGGCAGTGTCAGCGTAATGGTTGAAGTCGGTGAGCTTATCCGAATCAATCTTGGCAACCTCTCGAGCACGGTCCTCCACTAACTTCCAGGCTTGTTTATCCTTGTCCGTCCAAAAGAGGGGGGCATCAAAATCCACCGTCAGCAACCGTTTGCCCGCTTGCCACCTCCAGGCAAGAAAGATTGCCAAGGAGTAACAGGCAATCATCCCCACCCAAAACCACAACCAATAAGAACTGATCCACAAATAATAAAAACCGAATCCCAAGAGAATCAGGATCGGAGTTAAACTTAGCAGACCTAATACCAGGAATCGCCAGCGTGACTGCATAGAACGTGACTGCATAGAGATTATCTTTCCTAGAGGAAATGAAATTACTGCGTTTCCGACTTTTTCTTCTTCCAAGCCTCTTCGGCCAACTTTAATTGTTCCTTATAGTACTTTTTCAGGTCGTCCGGTTTGGGGACATGGCCCCGGTGGACGGAACTGTAGTAGTAGCAGAAGGCTTTCCCCAACGCAAAAGTCGCCCCGAAAGCCAGGGCCGCACCCACTACAGAGCCGACAATCGGGATAAACTTGACGACTTGGCGGGTTGCTTGTCGCACAACCACTCCAAGGCCGAGTGAACCGGCAAGTTCCAGGAACCGCTCCCCGGTCATGGGTTGGCCATAATACTGAGCCAAATGATAAATCATGCGGGATTGAATCCCGGGAATCAGGAACAAATCAATTCCGGGAATCGGAATAGCTCCGGCACTGGCCGCCATGGTGCTAAATCCCATGATGTGCGGGACAGCGTGTTGCGCGTAAATGTCGGAAAGCTGATCCGTTCCTTCGGTCAAATTTACCAACGTTTGTTGATAGACGCTGGGAAGAGATGCCAACAAAACTTCTTTGAGATGCTGTCCGCCATATTCCGGGTCTTGGTAGCCTTCTTCCGGTTTGGTCAGGTCCAAGGGAACAACGTGATCATACAACCCTTCGAAGCGTTTGAGTTGCACGGCCAGGTTTTCCGCCAGGCCTTCGGGTAAGGGAATATGGCCCGGGGATTCCTCTCCCTCTTTTTCAAACCAGCGAACTTCTTCATATGGCTGCGGATGTTGCTGTTGCGGCATGGCTTCGTTCAGGCAAGTCAAACACAGAACGACCGGCCGCTCCGGATTGCTTTTGCGGATAAGGCGAAGATTCTTAACCACCGTATCCAAAGAATGATCCAACACCTTGACCGTTACCACGACCACGTGCGCTGTGGCATCAAAGCGGTCCAAATCATCTTGTGGATCATAGCCCGGTTCATCGACCCCGCGGGTATCTAAAAAGCTAAGCATGGGGGCTTCGGGATTGGGGAAATCGTACAGCTGGGAATATTGGGTACAGGGTTTGAATCCCTGGCCGATTTCGGCTTCATCTGCTCCAGTCAAGAACTTGACTACAGAAGTTTTTCCGGATTGCGTTTTTCCAAATAACCAGAAAACAGGAACAGGAGTCTTCTGGCGCAATTCCTCCAGGTGTTTCTGTAATTCCTCATCCCTTTTTTCGGTGGATAGAAACTTCTTGAATTTATCAAACATGGGTTGAATCCCGTTTTGAAGATTGGGAGCGTTTTTTTCCCAAGTAGATTTCAGTCTCATAAATATAGTACTCCTTTTAAGGTAGTTCGTATTAGAGGTGAGAAAATTCCCTTCTTTTTTCAAGGAGACAGCAATTCTGGAGAATCTCGTTTTGGAGATTCCCGAGAGGGGAAGAAGAGAATTCGTTTTGCGTCTTCTTTTTTCCCTTTAAATTGCCGACAATAAACCATCATGAAAATTGCGATTCTTAGCGACACCCACAGTCGCTACCAAACCGTGGAGAAAGCGCTTGAACTGATCGAAGGGTTCAACGTCCATTTAATAATTCATTGTGGGGATATTGATGACTCCGAGACGGTGTGGCTGTTTCCCCCCAACACTCATTTTGTTTTCGGCAATTGCGATCACGAGAAAACTTCCCTGCAACAGGCCATGTACGGAATCGGTGCGACCTTGCATCAACCTTTTGGTAATCTGGAACTCCAAGGCAAGAAAATCGCCTTCACTCACGGGGATGACGGCCGCTTGTTAAAAGAACTGGAAATCAATGGAGATTTTGATTTTCTGTTTCATGGCCATACCCATATACGAGCAGAACGAGAAAATGGACCTACCCGAATTATCAATCCCGGTGCCTTGCATCGAGCAGCGGTGAAAACCTTCGCCATCCTGGATCTGGAAAATGAGGAATTGGAAACGGTAGTAGTTGAGTAACGAAACCCCAACGAAGGTCATTGACACCTCACTGTCAATGGAATTTTCTGGTATTTTCGGATTAGTTTTTGTCCAATACTCACCTGTTGGTTTTGCTTGAAAAGAAAATTGTAGGTGGGAATGATTTGGTTTCCCGATTAGCATATGACAACGCGACAGCTCATGAGTACTACTCAGTGGATGCGGGCGTCTGATTGCCCTTTGTTGCAACCGGATGGGGATACCTCCGACCCTTCGACTTTCCGGTTGCTGCAGCGCTTTCTGGGCCTGTGCATCCAGCAAGCTTGTGACGGCAAACTAATTCCAATGCTTTTGGAAGAAATTGCTTCGGCATTGGAGGCCGATCAGGTTACCATTTTGCTCGCTGCTCCGGAATGGCCTGTCCGGTGGCAATTTACTCCTCGCGGGCAACGCCGCAGCCGCAATCAGATCCCCAATTCTTTCTTGGGAGAAGTACTGGATCGAATGGCAGGCAGCTGCAAATTACCATCCGACACTTCGCCGGCATTCCTTGCGGTACCTATAGAAGCCGTGGAATTGCGGAGTTACGTTCTGCTGGTGTCGCGAATCCAGGAGCCGTTCACCCCAGCCGATTTGGAGTACGCTGTTGCCGTCGCTTCTTTCTTGGGATCTGCCTTTGAAAAGGTCCGCCAATGGGAAGGCCTGCAACAAACCCAGACTCGACTGGAAGCACTTGTGGACATCGGCAATCAGCTGGTCGAACAACGAGAAACCATCCCCCTTTTGGAACATATTGCGGAGCAAGCTACTCGCTTGACCCAGAGTGAGCGAGCCAGCATTTTTCTGTGGGACCAATCGCGCCATGAGTTGGTTGGCCGGCCTGCTTTGGGATTGCCCAACGGAGAACTTCGCATTCCGGATGATGCCGGTGTGGCCGGCAAAGTGGTGCAATCCGGCGAGGTCATTCAGGTAGACGATGTCCTGCAAAACCCCTTGTGGAATTCGGATGTGGACAGCACCTCGGAATTTCAAACCCGCAACCTCCTTTGCATTCCTTTAACCGATGGCGAAGGAAAGCGGGTGGGTGCCTTGGAAGTAATGAACAAGCTCCATGGCAGCTTCCAACCGCAAGATGTGGAAACTTTGGATTGTTTGGGACGGCAAACCGTGGCGGCGTTGGAAAATGTCAGGGAACGGGAAGCCTTGTTGCGGAGTAACGCGGAGTTTGAAGATCAGGCCCGGCAAGGCTGTCAGATCATCGGCAAGTGCACTCCCATTAATGCCTTAAGAAGTACTCTGGACCGCGTAGCACCAACCGAACTTCCGGTCCTTGTTTTGGGTGAGAATGGTACCGGTAAAGATGTGGTGGCCCGGTCGATTCATTTTTCCAGCGGCCGCAGAAGTCAGCCATTTGTTCCCGTTAACTGTGCTGCGATTGCCGAGTCCCTTTTGGAAAGTGAATTATTTGGGCATGAGAAAGGGGCATTCACCGATGCCCATTCTACTCGGGCAGGCAAATTCGAAGCCGCCAGTGGAGGGACATTGTTTCTGGATGAAATCGGCGACCTTAGCCCCGGGGGTCAGGCGAAACTATTGCGGGTTCTTGAAGAGAAGGTTGTCTATCGCGTCGGCGGCACTCAACCCATTGCCGTGGATACTAGGATTATCGCCGCCACTAACCGGATTCTAGCCGAGGCGGTTCAAAAAGGGAAATTCCGCGAAGACTTATTCTATCGGCTGAGTGTAGTAACTTTGGAATTGCCGCCCCTCCGGGAACGCCAAGACGATATTTTGTTGCTGGCGGAACATTTTTTGGTCCAATTCTGCCGCAATGCCAAACGTCGGCCTTTGAAATTCACTGCGGAAGCAAAAAAACGCATGCTCCACCACAATTGGCCGGGAAATGTTCGCGAGCTGCGGAATTTGTTGGAGCGAGTAGCTTATCTTTGCACCAAAGACAAGATTGAGCCGGAGGATCTGCCCTTTATTGCACGGCCCGGGGTGGACCCCACTGACAGCTACAGCAATTTCACGCTTTCCGAAGCAACCGATGCATTCCAAGAGGGCTACATCAAAAAAGCAATTGAACGCAGTGGTGGAAATATGAGTGATGCGGCCCGGTTGTTAGGATTGCACCGGCCGAATTTGTACCGAAAAATGAAACTGTTGGGAATGGATGTCAGTTAATTCTCTTGCTCCCTTGAAACTTCTTTGCTAACCTCCCTATTCTTACTTATTAGGAAGCGTCTTGAACAAGGAAAGCCAGGAAGGTAAACTTAAATATCAGTATTTTATTTCTTTAATTGAAGAGGCTTAGGGTTGCGTTAGACCTTCCCTCCCGGGTTTTCAGGTGTGACCCATGGAAAAATGCAGCGTTTTTGAAGATTGCGATCAGGAAGCGCAACGGTTCAAGTGGATTGAAAGTGAAAAGGCAGGCCATGACCTTGGCGAAGCAGCCATTCGCCGATGGGTAATGAATCACTGGTGGGGTTATCTCCGAGCCCGCTGGATCGAACATCTACAAGGCCGAAGATTTTGGGTAGAGTTAGACCGAGGTGACTTCGGCCTTCTCCAACGCAAATTTCACTACAACACAATTTTGTTAGACCGAATTTTAGATCGGTTAAAAGCAGGAAAAGAAAACCTGGACATTATAGTCTGGGCTTTGGAGTGGGGCATCTCCATGAATCAGGTGATTGAGATTTTAGAAGCCCTAGACATCAATAGCCGCCGCCTCGCTCACAAATTTGATCTTTAAAACCCACCACAGAAATTTTCTCCCTTCTATCTAAGCTCCATAGCAACACCGAGTGCCAAGGTGTTGAGCCGCGTTTCTTGACTTTCTTGCCCTAAATATCAGTTTAAAGGTTGCTGGGGCTCATGCAATTCTAGAAACTAAGTGGCAAGCAATCTTCCAAAAAAGAACGCGACAGAATACATTCTGCCGCGTCTTGGGATTCAATTAAGTAGATATCCATCCAGTCTCTGTCTCAACGATCCGAAGCAAAACCGGATCGCGTAGCTCCTTCACCATAGGCTGGATAAGCAAACTCGGTTTGCTGTTCCCCATAAGCAGGGTAATTTGCCGGAGGCGTTTGCGGTTCCTGAGGGGGAAAGGAAACAAACAATCCGTCTGCCTTTTTCTTGGGTGCTGGTTGAGGAACTGGTTCCACCAGTTGCATCTGCGGCTGTGGTTGAGTTTTCGGGGTGCTCACCGGCGGTACATTAGGAAGTTCGCCCAGCGGTGTTGCTTCCACTTGAGTTTGCTCGTTTTCCGAACAACCGTAATAGCTAAACCCACCATAGTAGACCGGCGAGTAGTAGCTGTACGAGTAATACCGGGGATAGTAGCTGCGGTAATACGGGCGATAGTACCTATAGGAAAAGCTATAGTACCGTGGATAATAATAGGGTCTGTAGTAAGAGTACGAACGATAGTAGAAACTGGGCCGGTAATATCGCGGTCGATAGTAGTACCGATAGCGATATCGGTGAAAGTGAACTGGTTCCGTGTCGGCTACTTCGCCATCACCATTCAGTTCCAGGGTGAATGTGGGAGCATCCACCGGATTTACGTCATCGGCAAGGGCTGAACTCGCCCACGCCAGCAGTGCCAGGGTGCCAACTGCCGCCAAACTCCTTCGTAACATAATTTAGTCCTCCGTAATGAGAGAAAATAACCAACTCTCCCCTCTTCTTCCTATTCCGCGACGGCGTTTTCCGCTGGCGTGCCATCAATATTAATTTTAATGACACTGTTGATGGTGTCAATAATTGGGGCAGCGATATTCTATTTCTCGTTGCCCCATCTGCGAATCAAATCGTGCTCGACTTCAAGCTGGTCGCAGATTCTGGCGACCACAAAATCCAAAAGGTGCTGAAGAGACTCGGGACAATTGTAAAAACCCGGCATGGCCGGCAAGACTACCGCTCCAACTTCCGCACAGGTTGCCAAGTTGCGTAACTGAACTACGCTGAGGGGGGTTTCCCGGGGAACCAAAACCAGTTTTCTGCGTTCTTTTAAATGCACATCTGCAGAGCGGTGGATGAGGTTTTGCGAATGTCCATGAGCAATTGCGGCAACCGTTCCCATACTGCAGGGACATATCACCATGCCCCCGGTTAAAAAAGAACCGCTTGCTATTCCGGCCTGATAATCCTGAAAGAAATGGTATTTGACTTGGCCTGCTTCGGGCTTGGCTCCTGCTTCTCCCAACAAATCTTCAATGCGAAAGTTGTGGAGATCGATTTCCCTTTTCACTTCTTGTTTGAAAACCTCAACCGCTGCCGGACTGATGGTTAAGTGAATGGAACGACCGGCCCGAATTAGAGTATTCAGCAAATGAATTCCATAGGGCGCGCCGCTGGCTCCAGTAATTGCCACGACGAGATCTGTTTTGGCCATTGCAAACCATTTTGAGGGAAATGGAACATACTTACTGACATTTTTAGCCGAAGAAATTTACACATCCAGTCCGATAGCCCTCATTAATGCTAGCGCATTACTGTGAGGAACCACTCCGGGCCGCATTTTGTAATCGAAGTGCATTTCTCCATCGACAAACTGATCGGCAAAGTGAACATTCTGAGCATGCTCTCCCACTTTGGCGGTAATTTCGGTCAGGGACAGGTCATGGGTAGTGACCAGGCCAATACAACCGGCCTCCAGAAGGCTTTTTAGCAAGGCGGCGGCACCGATTCGCCGATCATGAGAATTAGTCCCATGGAATAGCTCATCCAACAAGAAAAGGACCCGCAGCGATCCTTTCCTCCTATCCAAAATCTTGCGAATCTTGCTTATCTCGGCAAAAAACCGCGAGCGTCCCCCCAGCAAAGAATCCTGGACGCGAAGGGTTGCCCCAATTTGTAAAGGTGTTAACCGGAGGCTTTTTCCGCAAACCGGCCCGCCCGCCAGGGCCAAAACCGCATTGGTCCCCACGGTTCGCAGCAAGGTACTTTTCCCTGACATATTGGAACCGCTTACGACCAGGAGGTGAACCGAATCGGTCAGGTTGACATCATTGTGTACGCAATCAGTTTTGGGAAGAAGTGGATGGCCCAAGTCTTCGCCCTCATAGCAGGGTGGACCCGAAAGAATTTCCGGGAACGGATCCTCCGGATTTTCGAATGAATATCCCGCCAGAGAACTAAGAGCCTCGATCTGACCTAAAGCTTGCAGCCATTTCTCAATGGCCGGCCCTGACTTTTTCCGCCAAGCTTCAAGGGCGAAGGCCATCTGAAATCGCCACATCAATAGCAAAGCCAGCGGCAAAAAGAATTGATTTTGCATAGCGTGGAGCCAGTCCACCCGAAATGCAAGATCTCCAATCTGCTTGGAAGGGGGGAAACCTTCCACTTGTAAGGCAGTTTGCGACTCTTTGAGCAGGGAAGCGGTAAAGGGTTCGTCTTCGACCCGGTGTAAGAGCGAGGACAACAAAAACAGATCTTGGCCTTTTTTCTCGATGGGCTTGAGAATGCGATTCACCTGTTTGATTACCGGGAGACACACTGCCACCGACAAACAAACCGAAACTGCAAAGGGTATCGAGGTAAACCCCGCCAGCAGCCTACCCAAAA
This sequence comes from uncultured Alcaligenaceae bacterium, assembly GCA_964588185.1. Taxonomy (GTDB): domain Bacteria; phylum Planctomycetota; class Planctomycetia; order Gemmatales; family Gemmataceae; genus CAZPPD01. Next base: position 13,416 of record CAZPPD010000020.1, read on the forward strand.
CCGTGACCACATTCGTCACCGACAGAATCAGGATAAACCAGCGCAATCTTGCGGAGGGAAGATCCGGGGGTTGCTTTCCCCAATTCAGAAGATGAGCAAAATCTACCGGTGGAACTTCGGCTTTCAATGTGGCCAGGTCCTCGCGCAAGTCCTAACGACCGCGGAGATCCCTGACAGCTTTCTGCCGGGCGAGAATTTCTTCGGCAACGGCAGGATTCAGTAACCAACCAGCCAGGGTTTCCTCCCCCAGACTTGTCCGGGCTATGCACAGCCGTTCGAATAAAGTCCCTTTGCCAAACAGGTCCAGGTCCGCGGCATACAAATGATCTTCTTGCAGAAATCGATCGCCCCGATTACCCCGGCCATGCCACTTGTCTTGCAGGCGGTCGATGCCGAATTGATAGTATCGGGCAGCTCGGTTGGCTCGCTTCCAGGAGAGCCAAATCCGGTTGTAGCGAATTACCAGGATGAGGAACGCACCGATCGGTACCAGCATCCAAGCAGGATGCAGGAAATTAGATACGAAGACCAGCCAAGCTAAAACCAAACCCAAGGCAAAAACCAATAACCGAAACAAGCCCAGCCGGTCCATGATCTGGTCCAATTCCGCCATGGTCTTGTTTCGGGATTCCAATCGTTCTTGGTACGTTGTCAGGGGGTCCTTAAACTCGGGAGGAGAGGTGGTATTTCTTGAAGTTTTTTCGGCAACCGTCAACGTGTTACTCCTGGGACAAGGAACCCAATTTTAAATCTGATTATTTCAAACTATAGGTTCCGAGACCAGAGAGGTATTCTCTTCGGGTGATAATTCCTCCAGTTCTTCCAATTTGGATTCAATCACCCGCATGGATTTCCACTTCCCCTGTAAGAATCGCAGTAGGAATACAAAGGCCAGAATAACCACATAACTAGTCATAAAAAACCAGGCCCAGAACAATCCCCATCCATAATACCAAGCCGCCCAGCTGGGAATTACCATAATCGGCCAAGCCAGAACCAGGGAGATAACAGTGACGAAAATCACATCCCCCGCCCCTTTTAAAGCTCCGGAAAATATCACGTTGGCAGCGTCAAACAAGCAATAAAACGCCACAAATTTCAAGAGGACCGGCACTAGTACAGTAACTTGCGCCCAAGTTTCCGGATCGCTTTGACTCTGGAATATGGTGAGGTATAAGTTCGGGAACAGCACGTAGGACAAGGCGAATACCGCCATCAAGGTCCATGACAATACAAATCCCGACCAAGTACTTTTGGTAGCGAGATCCGGCCGATTTTCTCCCAACCGTTGGCCGACCATCACCGTTACTGCCTGGGAGATCCCCATGGCCGGTAAAAAACACAAGAGATTTAAACTAAAAGCGATACTGGTCGCCGCCAAGTGTGCCGTGCCAATCCGGCCGATGGTGAAAATGAAGACCGAAAAGGCAAATCCATCCAAAGCCCATTGCATCCCGGCGGGAAAACCAAAGCGAATTAAGCGCCTGAACAATTTTCCTTCGAATTTCCACGCGGAAAGCAATGCGTATTCTTTCCGGAACTTTGGTTGAAATACCAAGGCAATCGCCAGGATGGCCCCCGCCCAGGAACCGCAAACTGTCGCCCAGCCGGCTCCAAGAATTCCCATCTGCGGAAATCCCCAGTGACCGAAAATCCAAGCATAGTCCAACACAGCATTGACTATCAAACCCACGGAATTGACAAGCATCACCGTCCAGGTTTTTCCCCGTCCCAAGAAGAAACTGGTCGTGGACGCTATGATCATCATAGGTAAGGCGGAAAAACATAAGCATTGGAAATAGGTCGTCTCCAAGGGTTGTAATTCCGGAGCATGTCTCCCCAAAGCGATTACCCACTTGGCGGGAAAAATCAACAACAGAAACAGGAATCCGGTGATCAGGCTAAAATAAAGAGACTGCCAGATAACGGGACCAACGCGATGAAAACGTTTTGCCCCCACGTATTGGGCCACAAATGTAGACGCAAAAATCGCAATGTTGTATAGGACCGCAAACGTAGTCCAAAAAAACATCAGGCCCGAAATCGCCGCCGCCACCGCCGCACTGCTGAATTGGCTGAGCAGTACCCGGTCAATGAACATTTGCAGGGCCCAGAAGCTATTGCTGAGGATTAAGGGCAGACTAATTCGGAAAGCTTCGTTGATCCCACCGGGGCCTGCCCAGAAACGATTTTTTGATTGGTCCTCCATGAAATTCTCCGGAAGGTATTGTTGTTCCTTTGATTTTCCAGCCGAAATCAGGAAAAAATTGGCCGGAAGATTAAAGTAGGTAGGTCCAAATAAACAGCAAATAAATATATTGTTAAATGGATGCCTCTCTCTTGACAAAGCAATCCATCCTTCGGTTCGTCAGATTTTCCGAATCCTCCCGTGTATGGAAATGATAGTTTCAAGGATGATGTTGTCTCATTACAAAATTTATAAGTTGATTTGCTGATCAATTATCAAAAATCTGGATATTTCAGTCTATCGGAGTGCAGGAATGCCGCATCGATTGGTATTGGGAATATTAATAATCTTTCTTCTGTTACCGGCTATTTCCTACGCCGACAGTGCTTCCGCTACTGGCGAAAATTATCCCGGCCATAACAAAGAAGGGCATACTTTGCCCCATACTGAGGAGTCTCATTTTGATGATCTCCATCCGCTTTCGGTTGTTCCCTTCGTTGGCTTGTTGTTGTCGATTGCCATATTCCCATTGGTAGTTCCCCATTTCTGGCATAGCAATCTGAATCGGGGCATTGTCGCAGGAGCCTTTGCCATCCCCGTGGTTTTTTATTTGCTCTCCTTCGGAGAAGCCGGAACGCATGCCCTTGAAGAATCTTTGCACGAATATTTCGCTTTTATTGTGTTGTTAGGATCTTTGTATACGGTATCCGGCGGGATTTTGCTGGATTTGAAGGTCAAACCTTCTCCATTGGTGAATGTGGTCATCCTAGCTATCGGAGCGGTGCTGGCAAATCTGATTGGCACCACCGGGGCCAGCATGTTGTTGATTCGGCCTTATCTAAATATCAACAAATATAGAACGAATGTGAGCCATCTGCCCATCTTTTTCATTTTTGTTGTCAGTAATTTAGGTGGCTTATTAACTCCCCTTGGCGACCCACCGTTGTTCTTAGGATTTCTTAAAGGGGTGAGTTTCTTCTGGACCTTGCAATTGTATCCTCAATGGCTAATCACCAACGGGGCAGTCTTGGGGATTTTTCTTCTTTGGGATTGTGTTGCCTATTTTCGAGAGCCCACCCAATCGCTAGAGAAGCCAATTAACTCCGGTCCGGCAACAATCGGCATTCGTGGATTGATTAACTTTCTGTTTTTCCTGGGAATCCTCGGAGCGGTCCTCCTGCAAGCTCCTACCGTCGCCGGGCCCATTAATGATTTCATTTTGGAGACCATCGGACTGGAAATTGACCTGACTTATAATTACCCACAGGCATTAATGATTCTAATGGCGCTGCTGTCCTTATGGATGACGCCGCGAGGCCTTCGCCAGGCAAATCAATTTGGCTGGGCGGCGATTATTGAGGTGGCCGTTCTCTTTATCGGGATATTCATTACGATGGTACCGGCGTTGGAAATGTTGAAGATGTACCAAAACAGCTTCGGCATTTCCGAACCTTGGCACTTTTTCTGGACCACCGGAATGCTATCGGGGTTTTTGGATAATGCCCCGACGTATCTGACTTTTGCTCGGCTTGGAACACCGGCGTACGTTCCGGGCAGAGAAATCGGCCATTGGTTGATGAACCACGAAGATATGCTTTTGCAAGCAATTAGTTGCGGAGCGGTTTTCTTTGGAGCCATGACCTACATCGGCAATGGTCCCAACTTCATGGTCAAAGCCATTGCGGAAGAAAATGAATACAAAACGCCCAGTTTCTTTGGATATTTTTGTTATTCCTTTTTGATCCTGGCCCCAATTTTTGTGGGAGTTACTTTTCTTTTCTTTTCGCCATTCGAGTAACTTGGGTGCGCGAGCCAACCGGCGACTGACTTCAAACTAATGATTTGCTCCCTTCATTTTGTTTGGAGAGGTGGGAACGCTTTTTGTAAAAAGGGCGCGGATCGCGGACGGGGTTCGGTCTACGCTGACGGGCCTTACCC
>CAZPPD010000021.1:0-17526 GCA_964588185.1 uncultured Alcaligenaceae bacterium
GATAGGGGAAAGCGATTGCAGGGTTGCCGCGGATTGCAAATGCCGCCCATATGCATAGTAGGCAGCACAGGCTCCCTCCGAAGAAACCATGGTTGCCCCAAGCGGGTTCTGCGGAGTGCAGTCGGTTCCGAAAGCGGCACATTCATGCGGTTTCTTCATTCCCTTGAGGATGTCGCCGCTGATGCATTTGCCGGATTCCTGCGTCTCAATATGTTCCACAGCAAACATTCGTTCGGCATCAAAGTCTCGGTACTTTTCGGCCAACTTCAGACCGCTATTCGGGATGACTCCCACACCGCGCCACTTGCGGTCGCAGACCTCAAACACATCGTCCATCAACTTGCGTGCCTGCAGGTTGCCGTCGCGGCACACCACCCGGCGGTAAGCATTTTCCGTTTCTCCTTTCCCTGCCTCCAATTGTCTCACGGCACAGAGGATCCCTTCGAGCATGTCCACAGGTTCAAATCCGGTAATGACAATGGGAATCCCATATTTTATTGCCAGGGGTTCATACTCCCAGAAACCCATCACTGTGCAAACATGCCCCGGGCCCAAAAATGCCTGAACGCGATTCCCCGGAGTTTCCAGGACTGAGGTTATCACCGGCGGTACCAGCACATGGGAAACCAAGGTACTAAAGTTGGTCAGGCCTCTTTTGTGTGCCATCCAAACTGCCATGGCATTGGCCGGAGCGGTTGTTTCGAAACCGATGGCAAAGAAGACGACTTGTTTGTCCGGATTCTCTGCCGCCAATTTCACCGCATCCAAGGGAGAGTAAACAATCCGAATATCGCTTCCTTGGGATTTGAGCTTCAAAAGATCACCCTGAGAACCAGGAACCCGCAGCATATCGCCGAAGGAGCAAAAGATCACTCCCGGCCGTGAGGCGATGGCGTGAGCGCGGTCGATTAATTCCAACGATGTAACACACACCGGACAGCCGGGACCATGCACCAATTCAATCTGTTCCGGCAACAGGGCATCGATCCCGTATTTGACAATCGTATGCGTCTGCCCCCCGCAAACTTCCATGATGGTCCATGGCTTGGTTACCGTTCGGTTGATTGCATCCAACAATTTTCGGGCAGCCTGTTCATCGCGAAATTCGTCGAGATATCTCATGATGAGGGCTCCTCTAATTCGTCGAGTTGATTTAGCTCTTCGAGCAGTTCAAACACCCGCTGAGCTTCTTCCTCATCGATGCGGGAAAGGGCAAAACCGACATGCACGATCACATAATCGCCCGGCTGAGCTTCGGGTACGTGTTCCAGGCAAGCTTGTTTATATACCCCGCCAAAATCTATCTTACCCATCCGCACATCATTTTCTTGATAAGTCGTCACGACTTTTCCTGGAATACCCAGGCACATAAAAACCTCCTTGGGGTAGGCTTTCTCATTTTCCCAACAACTTTGAATCCAAGGTTCACTGTCCCAAACATCCGGTGGGGAAAAAAACCGCTTTCTTCAGGGTATGTCCGGTCAATTGGGAATGCAAGGTATCCAGGATTTACCCATTTTTATTGCGATCCTTGCCAACCACAAAACAAATCTTTAAACCGCAATTTGGGCCACCATCTTATTTGCCTTGGGAATGGAAAGACTTTACCTTTGCGCTACAAAATTCCAGTATATTCTAAATAAAACAATGGTGACCATGAGACCTATTTGCCTCAGTGGAGCAAAGTAAATGAACACGACTCCGGTTAGTTTGCTCCTAAGACTGCACCGCAAAGGACGAAGAGGCCTGGGAGCGATTCGTCGAATTGTACACTCCTCTTCTATGTTTTTGGGCTCGCAAATTGTCGGTGCCGGAGAATGATGTTGCTGACCTTGTCCAGGATGTCTACTCCATCTTGGTAGAAAAGCTTCCTCAATTCCAATACCAATCCAGCAAACGGTTTCGCGGTTGGCTGTGGACCATTCTCCTGAACAAACGCCGCGAGTGGATCCGTCATCGTCAACCCACTGCCCTGGAAGCCCAAATGGTGACAGAAGTTGCCGTCTCCCCGGCAATCGAAAAAGTTATCCAAATTGAATACCAGCATTATCTGGTCGCCAAAACCACAGAGTTAATACGCCCGGAATTTCAGGCTAAGACTTGGCGAGCGTTTCATGATTGTGTCCTGAAAGATCGAGCTATCAGCGAGGTCGCCAGAGAACTGGAGATGTCGGAAAACGCGGTTTACATTGCCAAATGCCGGGTTTTACGGCGGCTTCTCCAAGAACTCGAAGGCCTCCTGGAAGTAGAATAAAGCCTAATTTCAGTGGTTTCAAATATCAGTTTCAATAGTCCAACCGATATCAATTTTTCCGGGGTGAACTTCTGATTCAAAGCTTGGTTTACCATCCGAAACGAAAGCTTCTGATTTCCGGATCATCAGATCAGACAGCTCGCATCTGGGACTTGGAAACAAAGGTCGAGAGGCAGAATTTTCGATTCTTAGGCGATGCGATTGCCATCGATTCCGAGGGCAAATATTTATTCACCGCTTTCTGGGGAAAAGACGCGTTCCGCGTTTTTGATTTAGATTCCGGCAACCAAATCCACAATTTCAACCAGGAAGGCTTGCACTTTAATAATCGAATCGCGGTTAGTTCCGAGGGGACCATTGCCTGCGGACAAAGTTTCGGACCAGCAGTTCTGTGGGACATCAAACAACCCGAACAATTCCGCCGCTTACCACCGAAACCTGGCTATATTGCTGCCACAGACGTTTCTTTCAGTCCGGATGGGAAAAAAATGGCGGTGCTGCAACGCGGCAAGTTGGGACATCAAATTTGGTTGCACGAGGTCGCCTCAGGCAAGCCGCTTTTTGGGATGCAACCAACGGCAAATTGTTACGGACTGCAATTATCGGCCCAAAATTGGGCGTGATGCTTCACATCGAATTTTCCCAAGACAGCCGCCGATTAATTGTCTGCCGGGGAAACGGAACGGTTCTCGTCTTGGCTTTGTACCAAGCCGACAAATCGTAAATTCCAAAGCAAGCCCTTACTCCAATCCCCGCTTGCCCAACATCCTAATCATCATCCAGTCCGCCAATGAAAACCACTTCTTCTCCCTTAACCGACAAGCGAATTCCGATTTCCATTCCCGGTTTCAGGGCAGCCAATGTAGACTTTGGGTTTTCTCCAACACGGATTCTTACTTTTTCACCGACAGGAAAAGTTTTTTCGAGCCCGCCTTCCAACTTCACTTGTAGGGTCTGCTTTTCCGGATCTACGCTGACTACATTTCCCACCAAAAAGTGAGTCCAGCCGAATATGGCTAGAACCTCGTTGGTGCCTGGGATCACTCGAAGGTTGACGTGGCCGGTAGTGGGAAACTCAGAGATATTCTTTACCACAGGCAACCCTTGAAAAGTTATATCCCGGGGTCTGCGGTCGACGTAGTAGCGAAAATCCTTGGCAACCTGGTAGGTATGGATGCGGTAGTTGCCGTCCCGTCCGGTAAGAAGCTTGATGGTATTTTCTGATTCATCCAGATCAATGATTGCTCCTCCCTCGTCGCCGTACCGGTAGGAATAGTATCCCGAAAGCTGATAGACGGATTTCTTGTCTAAAGATAGGCGAAGGCTGACGTTCATTCCCGGTCGCAGCTGGGTTAATTCACCCGTTTTGTCGTGGATTTCAATGGTTGCCTTCGGCTCTATCGCGATGGTTTGATCCGGCCCGTTTTTGCTTCCGGGTACTGTCACCGTTCCTTTTTCCGGATCGAAACCAAGAAGTTTGGTCCGCCTGGTTCGGATAAGGACCTTTACACTCTCAACATCTCCGACGGGAGAAAGCATGGCGGTGATCTCCAGATTTTTGGGAAGCTCTTCAAGCTTTGCCTTTTGGCCAGTGCTAATCTCGACCGGGGTTTCTTTTTTCGCCAGGCTGATTACTTTGATTTCCCCGCCTTCATCATTATCCAAGCGTAATTTAATGGTGCCGACTTCCAGGTCCACTTTTACCAAGCGACCTGTGATTCGAGGCTGGCGTTTGCCAAAAATCTCAGCGTTTATTGACAACAGGAATAGAGGAAGGATTAAGTAGAGGGTGATTTTCATGCTTTGGGTTTTCATCAAATAAACCTTTTGTTTTTTAATGCAAAAACTTCACAGCCAGTTGTGATATCAACAATTCAACAATGAAATTGACTGGAGCCTAACATTTTTTACTCCCGGATTCATCTGCTAAACTCGCTCAAAGCGGTTCCCCGGTAGCCTGCGGACAATCCGCTTCATTTCTAAATCCAGCAAGAGGCGATTTAGATCCGGAATCGCTAACTCCAGTTCCTGGGACAATACATCTACCGGCCGAACCTCTTCCAGCAGGTGCCAGATTTTATTTTGGTCCTCACTCAGGTTTTCCGGTGGTTTGGTGGGGCGAAATTCTGTTTTGGAAATCTCCCCCGGCGGGTGAATGCTCGAGAAAACAGTTCCTTGAATATCTTCCAATAAATCATCGGCGTTCCGAATCAGCTTCGCTCCTTTCCGCAACAACTCCAGTGGCCCCGCGCTAAACTCGCTGTTGACCGGTCCTGGAACAGCGAAAATATCTCTGCCCTGTTCCAAGGCGTGTTTCGCCGTTAATAATGCCCCACTTTTCTGGCCTGCTTCAACGACCACCAACGCTTGTGCCAAACCGGTAATGATGCGATTGCGCTCCGGAAACAAGAGCGAGAGAGGTTCCATTTGCATATGGGCTTCGGTGATTAAGGCTCCGGCGGCTGCGACCTTGTTTGCCAGGTCCTTATGTTCCGGAGGATAAATCGAGGACAAACCGCCGGCCAGAATGGCAATGGTCCGCCCCGTTTCCAAAGCTCCTTGATGGCCGGCGGCGTCAATACCCCGGGCCAAGCCACTGATAATGGTCCAGCCTGCCCCAGCTAAATCCCGAGCCAATTTCCGGGCCACTTCGCGGCCGTAAGGGGAGCAGTGCCGAGAGCCGACGATGGCAATCGCGCGTTCATCTTCGGAAAGAAGTGCACCACGGACATAAAGAATCCGCGGCGGGTTCGGTATCTGAGCGAGTTGTGGGGGATAATTTTCGTCGCCGAGAAAGATGGGATACACATCCTTCTCCGTCATTCGTTGGACTTCTTCGGCAACGTTGATTTCATCCAGAGCCTTGCGGAATTCTGCCGCCAGCTTGGGACTGATGCGAGGAACCCGGGCTAGTTCCAACGCCGACGTGGTCAAGACCGCTTGAGCCGAGCCAAAGCGTTCAAGGAGTGCGGTGATAAGCCGTGAACCTAATCCCGAAACTAATTTCAATGTTAGGAGGGCCGATTGCTCCGGCGACAAAGAGGGCACGATATTTCCTTTGCTCAACGGTGCATTTGCTGGGTGAAGTTATTCCAAGTCTTGAAGAATCGACCGGACCTGATTCTCCGGAATATCATCAAATAATGCTACCTCTCCCAACTTCCGTGGCAAGATAAATCGCATTTTGCCAGCAACAGCTTTTTTGTCCGTCCGCATCGTGGCCAGCAAATCTTCGACCGGCCAGGATTCGGGAGCAATCGGTAGGCCCAATGCCTGCAGCAAGGCTTTTTGCCGTTGCACTAATTCCTGGTCAATCAATCCTCGTTTTTCTGCCAGGCGAGCGGCACTCATCATACCTGCTGCGACCGCTTCACCATGAAGCCACGCAGAATAACCTGCGGCAGTTTCAAAAGCGTGGGCGAAAGTATGGCCGTAATTTAGGATGGCCCGCAAGCCGGTTTCTTCGCGTTCGTCATTCTCGACGACGTCTGCTTTAAGGCGGCAGCAACGCGCCACGATATATTGAATGGCTTCGGGGTCTCGCTTTAGTATCTTTTCCCGATTGTTTTCCAGGAACCCAAAAAACTCGGCGTCTTGAATAACACCGTACTTGACCACCTCGGCTAAGCCGCTTTTGAATTCTCGCTCCGGAAGTGATTCCAAGGTATCCGAATCAATCCAAACTCCCAAAGGCTGATGAAAGCTGCCAATCATATTTTTGGCTTTGGGATGATTGACTGCTACCTTGCCGCCTACGGAACTGTCCACCATGGCAAGCAACGTTGTCGGGACCATCAGCAGGCTTATCCCACGAGCAAAAGTCGCGGCCACAAATCCGGCCAAATCACCGATAACTCCCCCACCCACCGCCACAACCACTGTCTTGCGGTCTGCGGGAATATCAATCAAGCGATCGTAAAGTTTCCCGGCAACAGTCAATGATTTCTGGGCTTCGCCGGGGGGAAGAGCAACCATTTCGCATTGAAATTGGGCTGCTTCCAATCCCTTTGCAACCTGCTTGGCATGGGCAGCTACATTTTCATCCGTCACGACAAAAGCCAACTTTCCCTGAGTCCGATCACGGGCAAAAGCCCCCACCCCCAGCAGATCATTCCGGGTGACCACGATGTCATAACCCCGCTCGGCCAGATCAACACGAATCGTAGTTGGATTCATTGTAAGGCGTATCCACTTGTTTGGTTGTGGCGTTATTTCCCAAGATTAGTTTGCGAGATTTGGCCAGAGAGGTCCAGCACCAAACTTGATTATGTGATCCGGATGAACAAAACGGAAAGAGGAATATGCAGAGGTTTGTTCAAAGATTGTGGCCGGGATTTCAGGCGGCTTCCGGCCGTTCTGCAATCAAGCGGATGCAATCCGCCTGATCTTTCCACCCGGTCCAACGGGCCAGAAAACTGGAAAAGACACGGATGCGACTCACTCTGGAAACCAGCCGTTGGCTGACTTCGGATTTCCTTTGCTCAGCGATCTTTAAGGATCTTCGTAACCACCCGGTGCGGACGATGGTGCGAAGGTTGCAGACTTGAAGGCCGCAATCTTCCATAAGTCGACTCAATGTCGTCGGCGTAAAGTGGAGCAGATGACGGGGAAGATCCAGTCCCCACCAGTCCCGGCCAAAATAGCGGAAACCCCATCCCGCTAAGTTCGGCACCAGAATCAAAAGCCGGCCCTTGGGACGAAGCGCGCGGAAAGCCGCCGAAATGATTTCCTTGGGATCGTGCACGTGTTCCAGGACTCCACCCATCGAGATCATGTCATAGCTCTGGTCGGCAATATCCGGATGCGGCAATGAACCCACGTGAACCTTGATGCCGTAGCGTTTCCGGACTTGGCGGGCAGCGTAAGCATTGAAATCCATGCCTTCCACATCCCAACCCCGCTCACGCATGCGATAAGCAAACCATCCGGAACCGCAACCAAAGTCCAAGAGTTTCCCCCTCCCATGAAATGGCACGCTGGTCATTGAATTTGGGTCCAACCCAAAACAGGGCTTGGCAAGATTCCCCAATAGGCGTTCGGGCAGGCTCCGGTGGAAAGGGGGATATCCATAATGTTGCGCTAAAACCAACGAGCGGAAATAGTGGGATACTCGCTGGAAAGGGTCCTTATTTGGGGAAGAAGGAGCGGCATAGGGTTCATATTCATCGGGATAAAATAGGCCGATGCTTTCCCGGTCCGGGCGCGGGTTCAAGTAGCTCATGTTGCACACCCGGCATTTCACCAACCTGTAGTCGCCGTAGTCGCCGGAAAGGGATAGCAATTCCCCCTCCGCGTTCGCACAGCACAGAGGACAATCGATGGTTTCCCAGTGGACTTGCGGTTGCGAAGTTTCCTGAGGGTGGGTGGTGAGCATTTTGTCTCCCGAAGTTTGAAATCCAGCACCGGCAGTGCCACCCGGGAAGTCCGAGGATGTTGAAATGATTGTGGCTGGAGGGTGGAACTCCCCCCTTGGGTATCGGGGAAATGCCGGAACAAACTTTAAGAAAAGTAATTATTTGAATTGTTACGGGTGTCCTACTGGATTTAAGGATTCTTCAGATATTTTAGGTGGCATCCTCGCCACCACACTCCATCAACATCCAAACCGGTCGCTTCAAAGGGATTCAACGCCTTTAATGTTTCTTGGGATTAAAGGCTTCGGGACCATGTGCCGATTCCATCAAAACCATATTTCTTTCCCACTCAATCATGAAGGAAAGCCATTTATCCCATAGGTTCCCGGAGAACCTGAATGCGAATTATCGGCTTGGTAAATCGGCAGGATCATGTATCCGGGAGATATCGGCTCAAGGCCTTTCAACCTTACTGGGAACGAATGGGCCATTCCCTGTTTCTTCGAGAAAGTCCCAAGAAATGGTATCAAGGTTGGCGGTGGGGAAATGAGTTCGCAGAGGCCGATGCCGTCATTCTGCAGCGGCGTTTGCTGGATCCCTGGAAAATACGAACCCTGCGACGGGTTGCCAAGCGACTGATTTTTGACTTTGATGATGCAGTTTTCCTAAGAGATTCTCATCATCCTAAAGGGATTCACTGCGAAAAAAGAATGCGGCGTTTTCAAGAACTAGTGAAGCTGGCGGATCTGGTGGTGGGAGGAAATCGCTACTTGTTGGACCAGGTGGATAAGCTATCCGCTCAGCATCACGAGATTTACCTGAAGCAATCCAAAATTCTTATTCCCACTTGTGTGGATACTTCCCTTTACTTGCCCCGTCCAAAAATCCCAAATTCCACCATCAAACTGGCATGGATTGGATCGGCCAGTACTCTCAAAGGTTTGAAAAAAGCCCGGGAAATTCTGGAAGCCATCGGAGCTGCGTATCCACAAATCCGCTTGAAACTTATTTGCGACCGTTCCTTGGAATTGGATCACTTACCGGTCGATTTTTGCCGATGGTCCCAGGAAACGGAAACCCGAGAGTTAGCCCAGGCGGATATTGGAGTCAGTTGGCTCCCGGATGATGATTGGAGCCGGGGAAAATGCGGCTTGAAGGTATTGCAGTACCTGGCAGCAGGATTACCGGTTGTGGCCAACCCAGTCGGGGTCCAGTTGGACATTATTCGACCCGGGGTGAATGGATTTCTCGCAACCACGCCGACCGAATGGGTTAAAGTAGTTGGCATGTTGCTGGAGAATGCTCATCTCCGCCACACCATGGGTCAGGCGGGCCGGGATTTGGTTGAGAAATCCTATGATGTCCAAGTAGGGGCTCGGCTGTGGCTTCAGGCATTGCAGAGCTTTCCAGAAACCAGGACGTGGCGAAAGGTTGGTTGACACCCCAATCAGGAAGCCTTCCTCATTGTGGTTTGCTGGAAAACCGACTGCCATTTGTCGCGGTCCAGATAAGGAGCAAACGGGCGTCTTCCGCAAAACAATCGGCCAATTTGGTACATGAGCCGCCGGCGAAAACTCAAGGGTTCCTTAGCCAACTCCTTCATTTTCCCCAAGTAATTTTCGTAGTCCGCTTCAGTTGGAGCTTTTGCGGCTTCCCGGAATGCCGCAGCCCAGACATTCCAGGGGCGGCGTGGCGTTCCGTGCCAACCAAGGATGCGCGTGGGATAGCGATCTAACAGCAATTCAAACGCTTCCGGGGTAAACCGCCAATAGTCGCTTGGATAGCCATGTTGATGAAAATAAAACGGGCAGGAGACCAGAAACACTCCATCCGGCCGTAGGACGCGGTATACCTCTTCAAATCCCTTCCAGAAATGTTGAACGTGTTCAAATGTGCTAAAGGCAATCACGGTCCCAACCGATTGGTCCAAATGGGGGAGGTCCTCTACGCTGGCTACCAAGTCTACTCCCGGTCCTTCTCGAAAATCGACCCCGACATATTCCTTCCCTGGGAAAAGAGTGCGCAAATTGATCAGGTCGGATTGGCCCTCCACTTGGTACGAGCCAATCTCCACAATCGGCTCGGGCAAGGTAAATGACGCAATCATGGACCGGGCAACACCGCGAAGGAATTGATTCATTTGTTTCCCCAAGAGATGTGTTTATGGACACAACTTGTTGAAATTTAATTGAGTATCGTCCTGCCCAAGGAAAATCAAGGCCGGTCTACTTTCAACTTTTCCTCCCTTTACCAAGCCCCCTAATCTGTTTCCGCTTGATGAATTTGTAGGAAAAGGGCATATGCAGAGCCCTTTCTTTTCTCTCCAGCACCTTGGCAATACGAGGCGGGCATCATGGGTAAGGTTTGGCTTGGGCAACTTTTCCTGGGGATGTTGTGGATTGGCGGCTGTGCCCACACTTCCCATCCCCATGGCGGAAAATTACTCGCAGAGTACAAACCCGGCGATGATCCGGAAACGGTTTCCGTGCCTTACCAAGCTAACTTTGTTTTGTATCATTGGCCGAAACCTCCGAAAAACCCACCCCCGCACAAATGGATTCCGGAACAGGAAGTTGGGGAATTGTTTGTCCGCGGCTTAACCCGGCACGAACAGATAGGATTTGAGAAGGATGATTGCCAATTATTTGCCATTGCCGGAGAAGAAAAGATCCTTTTGGAAGAAGGTCGTTACTGTTGGCATATTCATCCAAGCAGTGAATATCGCGGCATCAAATGGGTTTTACATGAGACGGGCGAACGAACCGTGCAAATAGTTAGCTTGCCTTTTGGCTTGGCAGCCGCCGCGATAGTGTTGCCGGTTACCTTTGTAGGATTAATCCTGTTCCTGCCCGTTGCCCTTATTTTGGGATAACGCTCTGTCCTTGTCTCTTTCGACCAGGGTTTCTATCCTTTTCCAATAAGGTTCGTCTACCCCCGCCCAACGAACCTCCCGCCTAATTCTGCAATTAATGTTATTAATTCTTGGAGTCTAATTGTGGCAACCGCTTCCCCACCTGCTGGTAATTCTCCGGTGACGCCTGTGGTTCGTTGGCTGATTTTGATTCTAGCGTCGATCGGTTTTGCCTTCGATATCTACGAGCTATTGATGCTTCCCCTGGTGGGTCCGGATGCTCTACCCGACATGGGTTATCCCCGAGGGTCGCCCGGATTTGTGAACTGGGTGCTGCTGCTATTTTATGTTCCAGCCATATTCGGGGGAATCTTTGGGTTAATGGGGGGCTACTTGACGGACTTGTTTGGCCGCCGAGCGGTATTGACTTACAGTATTTTGCTTTACGCAGTGTCCGCCTTTTTAGCCGGCTTCTCCACCAGTCCGGGAATGCTTCTCGTTTTTCGCTGCGGCGTGTTTGTCGGCGTGTGTGTGGAATTTGTGGCGGCAGTGGCTTGGTTGGCTGAATTGTTTCCAATTCCCAAAGAACGCGAAAAAGCATTGGGCTATACCCAAGCTTTCTCTTCGATTGGCGGCTTGTTGGTGGCGGTGGCCTATGGCATCTGTATTAATTACGGCCAAAATTTCCCGGTCATTTCCATGCCCAATTTCTTGGTGCCGGTGCTGGGAGATATTCCGGAAACCCAGCAGCATGCCGCTTGGCGTTATACCTTGATGTCTGGGTTGATCCCGGCCATTCCGCTATTAATTATCCGGCCTTTTCTACCCGAATCTCCCGTGTGGCAGCAAAAGAAACAAGCCGGGTTACTCAAGCGTCCAAGCATCAAGGAACTCTTTACCACCCCAAAACTGCGGACCACCACGATTGTTACCACCATCATGTTTGCTTGCAGTTACGGGGCAGCTTTCGGGGCCATTCAACAGATGCGGAATATTATTCCGGACTTGGAATTCACCCAAGAAAAAGCCCAAAAATTAATCGACCGATTGGTCGTTGTCAATGAAGATGGCAAGTCCGCCAAGGTCAAAGATGGTTTAGATCAGAACAATGTGGCTCGCAAAATCCTGGAACCTCTGATTTACAAGGACAAGGTTGAACAGCCCGGAGTTTCTGCCACCGACCCGCCCATTAGCGGCAAGACGCTGAATGAAAAGCAGTTCAAGATCATGAAGAAAATCGTGCACAAGGGAACCAGCGGCAAAGTGAATGCGGAATATACCAAGATCCAGGAATTGGGCGGGCTTACCGGGCGGTTCTTGCTGGCTCTGTTGGTGCTGCGAATTGCCAGCCGGCGGAATTTGTTGCGCGTGTTCCAAATTCCAGGATTAATCCTCACCCCCTTGGTATTTTGGTTCTTCCTGACAATGCCGAATCCGGTTTTCTTCGAAATAAATCTCGAATTCTTATACCTGGGGACTCTGCCGATCATGCCCGTGTCGATCGGAATGTTTTTGGTAGGCTTGTTTACCGTGGCCCAATTCAGTTTTTGGGGAAATTATCTGCCGCGTGTTTATCCATTACACCTTCGGGGAACAGGAGAGAGCTTTGCGGCCAATGTTGGCGGGCGGTTAGTTGGGACCTCCTTTGCCGCCGTTACCTTGGGGATCTCTATGTTGATTCCAGCCGAGGATCCCGCCAATCCGGGGAAAGATTTCGCCGAACGGATGGCAATGGCGGCAGCGGGTGTCGGATTTTTCGTCTATTTTGTGGGCACCATAACATGCTTCTTCTTGCCGGAACCAAAAGGAGAAGAATTGGAGAACGAAGATCCCCCTGTGGATATGGAACCTGGATAACCATCTGGGGAGAGGCTTAGGGATTAAATTGTTTGAAAGATTCTCTAATGTGGTAAGGATAAGGTATAAGCGCTTTTGATCCCTGCGAACGTCTAATGGAATATGCGAATCATATATATCACAGCCGGTGCCGCGGGAATGTTTTGCGGCAGTTGTATGCATGACAATACCCTTGTGAGTTCCCTTGTTGCGCAAGGGCACGATGCTTTGCTGGTTCCTACTTACACTCCGATTCGCACCGACGAAGAAGACATCAGTTATGATGAAATCTTTTTTGGGGGCATTAATGTATATCTCCAACAAAAGTTTTCTCTCTTTCGCCGCACCCCGTGGTTTTTCGACCGCCTCCTGAATTCCCGCCGCCTTTTGCAATGGGTTTCCCGCTTTGCCGCCAAGACCGAGGCGGAAGAATTGGGCGACCTGACTATCTCCATGCTGAAGGGTGAACATGGTTTTCAGAAGAAAGAAATCGCCAAACTGGTTTATTGGCTCACCCATGAGATTAAACCGGACGTCCTCAATTTAACCAATGTGCTTCTGTCAGGAGTAGTCCACCAGATTAAGCAAAATCTGGACGTCCCCATCCTGGCAACTCTCCAGGGAGACGACATCTTTTTGGAAGCTTTACCGAAATCTCATCGCTCTCAGGCCATGGAACTGGTGAAACAAAATTGCCGGGAAATCGATGGTTTTATTGCCACCAGCAGTTATTATGCGGATTTCATGGCAGAGTATTTGGAGATTCCCCGGGAAAAGGTAGATGTGATCTACCCGGGATTAAACCTTAAGGGATACGGCAATCCCCGCGTGGAGCGAAACGGCCAGCCTTTTACCGTCGGGTATTTCGCCCGCATTTGCCGGGAGAAAGGGTTGCACAATTTAGTGGATGCTTTTTGCCGATTAAAGAAAACGGACCCGCTATTGCCTTGCCGGCTGAAAGTGTCCGGCTGGTTGGGCGATCATAATAAATCGTATTTTGAAGAACTGCGTATACAAATTCAGCAATGCAATTTAGAAGGAGATTTTGAGTTCCTGGAATCTCCCGATCACGCCGGCAAAATCCGCTTTCTGCAACAAATCGATGTGCTTTCGGTTCCCACCACTTATCGCGAACCTAAAGGATTATATGTGCTGGAAGCACTTGCCAACGGCATTCCGGTCATTCAACCGCGTCACGGGTCTTTCCCGGAATTGATTGAAGCGACCGGTGGCGGCTTGCTGGTTAATCCCGAGGATCCGGAAGATCTGGCCCAGGCAATCCGAAAGTTGATAGAAAATCCTGAACTCCGGGAAGAACTTGGACGCAACGGCCAACAAGCGATCCGGCAAAATTTCCATGCGGACCTGATGGCTCAAAAAACTGTGGCAATCTATGGGAAATACCTCAATGGAGCCGTTTCGAACCCAGCGTCGCATTGAATTTGCCGACACGGACATGGCCGGCATCGCGCACTTCTCTAATTTTTTTCGCTACATGGAATCGGCGGAAGTCTCTTTTTTACACAGTCGCGGCCTTTCCGTTCGCTTTCCTTGGGAAGGGCAACACATAGGATTTCCCAGGGTTTCCGCTACGTGTGATTATTTTCGGCCCGCCCGATTTGAGGATATTCTTGATATTGCAGTAATCCTTGATAACATCGGGCGAAAGTCTGTCACTTATTTGTTTGAGTTTTCCTTCAACGGCGACCCGGTTGCTAAAGGGCGTATCACAGCGGTGTGTTGCCGAATTCTGGATGACGGAAGTTTGAAATCCATGGAGATTCCGGAGTCCCTAAAAAATATTCTGGCGGGAAACCAAACAGGGTGACGGAAAACCGTTTGAGAAACATATCCAACCAGATGGAGAACTTCTATGATTCGATTGTTTTTAGTATTGGCGGCAGCGTTAATGCTCGTCGCACCCACCGAAGCAGCCCAGAAGAAAAAAGGGCCGTTAAATATCGTTTTTATCATGGCCGACGACCACGCCAATGCAGCTATCAGCGCTTACGGTTCTTGGCTCAAGGATTATGCCAAGACCCCCAATATCGACAAACTGGCCAGTCAAGGGATGCGGTTTACCAATTGTTGCGTAACCAATTCCATTTGTACCCCCAGCCGGGCTGTCATGATTACGGGAATGTACAGCCACAAAAATGGCGTCTACACCTTGTCGGATTCCATCGATCCGGAGTTGCGGCATTTGGGCCATATCTTACAAGATGCCGGTTACCAAACGGCAATTTTCGGGAAATGGCATTTGGGAACATTGCCGCAAGGATTTGATAACTGGGACATACTGGTAAATGCCAGAGGCGGCCGTCCGGGCCAAGGGCTTTACTACGATCCCTTCATGCGCAGAAAGGGTGAGAAAACTCGCCGGGTAAAAGGCTATTCCACCGATGTTATTGCAGGCCTATCCATTGATTGGCTGAAGAAACGGGATAAAAACAAGCCTTTCTTTTTGAAGTGCCATTTTAAAGCGCCGCATCGTCCTTGGGATCCGGCTCCCCGCTACAAGGATCTGTTCCCGGGCAAAAAAATTCCCGAACATCCAACCCTGTTGGATGACTACAGCCACGTAACCAACTCCGCCAAGAATGCCAGGCTACGTATTGGCCAGGACTTTAACAAAAGGGATGTCGGCGGAATTAACATTCCCAAAGACCTGGACCGCAATGCCTTGCGAAAGTGGGCCTACCAAGTTTATCTGCGCCGTTACATCGCCTGCATTAAAGCAGTAGATGATAATGTCGGCCGCTTGATGGAATATCTGGAGAGCGAAGGGCTCACGGACAATACCCTGGTCATTTACACTTCCGACCAAGGATTTTTCTTGGGCGAACATGGCTGGTACGACAAGCGTTTCATGTATGAGCCCTGCTTGACCACTCCCTTGATTGTCCGCTACCCCAACCATGTGCAGAAAGGCGAAGTTAACAACGACTTGGTGTTAAATGTGGATTATGCTCCCACGATGCTGGATTATGCCGGAGTGAAAATTCCCAGCAATATGCAAGGGAAAAGCTTCCGGCCAATTTTGGCGGGGAGCACGCCGAAAAACTGGCGCAAGTCCATGTATTATCGCTATTACATGCACTTGGCCCACCACTGGGTTCCTGCTCATTATGGCGTTCGTGACGGGCGATTTACGTTGATCCGCTACACCGGCAGTCCAACCATCACCAAAAACGGCAAGGAAATCTACATGAGGGGTTCGGTGAAAAAACCGACTCCTCCGGAATGGGAAATGTTTGACCGCCAAAAAGATCCTCACCAGGTGCGGAACATCGTCAATGATCCAGCCTACGCCGATGAAGTTGCTCGGCTGAAAGCACTTCTGGAGAAAAAGAAAAAAGAGGTTGGTGATATGGCTAATTAATCCAATTCTACTCGGGCAGAGGGAAGGATATTTTCTCCCTCTGCTCTTTATTGGATTCATCAGTTCACATAACCAGAGTGCTCATTTCCTCGTAAGTTAACGGCGTAAGCAACACTCCTCCAACGTGACAAAGGTTGCCGTCCACTCGGGTTGAGTGGCGAACCTCCACCAATACAATCTTGGAAAAATTCTCCTTCTTTAGTCCCACCACCAAGAGAGCCCCCGCCTCTACCGGATGGCCCAGGATCATGCCAATCCCATCCAATGAAATGTCTTTAACCCGGACCAAATCAAAGTCAGCTTCCACTCGAAGGGCAAATTGGCACTTAGTACTGGCGCTTACCGAATACCTGGGGCTAAGCCGTCTTTCAAATTTTTTTTGACTCCCGGTATCGCTTGCTAGAGGCATTTGCGACATAGTGTTTGCATCCTCATAGAGATTTGTGGATCTGAAAAAAGCAGAACAATCAGCCTAGTTGCCGGTAATTGAAAGAATCTTTTCCTCAGAAATTAGAGGAACTGATAACTACGACGGGAAAATTGAAATGAGGGGGATCTTTTACCGTTTGAGAATACCTTATCTCAAAAACAATACTTTAAATGAAACAAATTTCAAGTGGTTTGGAAAATTGCCTGACAAACCTCCTCAAAATTTATTTCGAGATTCTAACCCGATTCATTGGTGGAGTTCAAGAAAAAACGGAATGAAAATAAAAGGGCCCAAGAAGATCTTGGGCTTTGTTTAATTTTAATCTAATATCGGTTTAGTACCGGTAGTCTTCCGGTTTATAAGGTCCTTCAACCTTGACACCAATGTATTTGGCTTGCTTTTCGTTCATCTTGGTGAGCTTAGCACCGAGTTGGTCCAAGTGAAGCCGGGCTACCTCTTCATCCAATTCTTTGGGAAGAAGGAAGACATCTTTCTTCATGTCTTTGCCTTCTTTCCACAGCTTCATTTGAGCCAAGGTTTGGTTAGCGAAGGAGGTGCTCATGACATAGCTCGGGTGGCCGGTGGCACAACCAAGGTTAACCAGTCGTCCTTTGGCCAAAATGATAATGCGTTTGCCGTCAGGCCAGATTACATGGTCGACCTGAGGTTTAATCTCTTCCCATTGGAGATCCGACATAGCCTCGATTTGGATTTCACTGTCGAAATGGCCGATGTTGCAGACAATGGAGTTGTGTTTCATCTGCTCCATGTGTTGCCGGGTAATGA
Source organism: uncultured Alcaligenaceae bacterium (assembly GCA_964588185.1). Lineage (GTDB taxonomy): Bacteria > Planctomycetota > Planctomycetia > Gemmatales > Gemmataceae > CAZPPD01. Next base: position 16,894 of record CAZPPD010000021.1, read on the forward strand.
CGTCCACGTTTCCAGTAGTGGTAACGAAGATGTCCCCCCATTTGCAGGCCTCATCCATCGTTACAACTTGGAAGCCTTCCATACATGCTTGCAGGGCACAGATTGGATCGATTTCGGTGACAAAAACTGTAGCCCCTGACCCTCGGAATGCTTGGGCACAACCTTTGCCGACATCGCCGTAACCGCAAACAACGGCTTTCTTGCCGCTTACCATAACGTCGGTAGCTCGTTTGATGCCGTCGATCAAGCTTTCCCGGCAACCATAGAGGTTGTCGAATTTGCTTTTTGTCACACAATCATTCACGTTTATGGCTGGGAACAGCAGTTTTCCTTCGGCAGCACGCTCGCGAAGACGATGGACCCCGGTAGTGGTTTCTTCAGACACACCAATAATGTTCTTTGCGATTTTGCTGTAGAAATTTGGGTGATCCATTAAGGTTTTCTTGATGGATTTCAGGAGAATGCCTTCTTCGGTAGACTCCGGTGTGCGATCCAAGACGGAAGCATCTTTTTCCGCATCACAGCCGAGGTGGACAAGCAGAGTAGCATCACCGCCATCATCCAAAATAAGGTTGGGGGTGCCGCCGTCATGCCATTGCTGTATTCGGTGGGTATATTCCCAATAATCTTCCT
>CAZPPD010000022.1:0-17296 GCA_964588185.1 uncultured Alcaligenaceae bacterium
TCGAGAAACTCAGGCACTGCAACCGCAACAGATCGCTATCGATGAAACGCCCATCCATGATCATATGGAGAACATTTTCGAGCTCTTGCTGACCGAAGGGATGTGCACTTTTACGTCGCTCTTTACTCCGCCATATACGCGGGGAAGGTTGCTGGGGATTTTTCTGGCTATCCTGGAGCTAACCAAAGGGAGAAAGGCCGTTGCCGAGCAGCCGGAACTTTACGGAGACATCATTGTCCGGCTGAATGAGGAAGAACCAGTTCCTCAGAACGGGGATTAGATTTGTTGGAGTAGGATTAGGATCCGACTTAATTCACTCCGACCATTCCCGGAATCACCTTGCCGATAATTTCTGCCACTTGTTTGGCTTGTTGCTCTGTGACATCCAAATGGGTACAAGCCCGGATGGTATAGGGACCCAGCTTGTGCATGAGGACTCCATTTTCCTTTAGGGCATCTACGATTTGTTGGGACGTTCCCAAATCCGGATCGATGTGGAACCATATAAGGTTGGTTTCAATCTCCGGCGGATGAAGTCGTAAGCCGGGAATGTCGACAATTGCCTTGGCGATGATTTGGGCGTTTTGGTGGTCATCGGCCAGACGGTCGATGTGATTCTCCACTGCATACAAAGCTCCCGCCGCGGCAATGCCCACTTGCCGCATGCCACCACCGTATTGTTTCCGCACAAATCTTGCTTTGGCCATTAAATCCTTGGGGCCAAGAAGAGCGGAGCCAATCGGAGCTCCCAATCCTTTGCTGAAACAGACCGAAACCGTATCAAATGGCTCGGCCCAATCTTTGGCCGGGATTCCGGTGGCAACGATGGCATTCCACAAGCGAGCTCCGTCCAAGTGCATCGCCAGGTCATTTTGCCGGGCCCATTGGCTGATGGCTTGGATCTTTTCCAAGGGGTAGACTTTACCCCCACCGCGATTGTGAGTGTTTTCCAGGCAAACGAGACGTGTTTTTACCAAATGCTCATTGATGGGCCGCTTTTTATCCTCCAGTTGGCTGACATCCAGGATTCCAAAATCACCATCCAACGTCCGGCAGGTAACACCGGCTAGGACCGCCGGTCCACCGGCTTCGTAGTTGTAAATGTGGCAGTCGGCATCGCACAGCAGTTCATCCCCCGGTTGGGTATGAATCCGGACTCCAATTTGGTTGGACATGGTTCCGGAGGGTACGAATAAGGCCGTTTCCTTGCCAAACATTGCCGCCACAGTTTCTTGCAGACGGATTACGGTGGGGTCTTGGTTGAAGACATCATCCCCAACCTCGGCATTGGCAATGGCAGCCCTCATTTCTGGGGTAGGTTTGGTTACAGTATCACTTCTCAGATCAATGGGGGGATTAATGGGCATTGGGAAAGCTTTCCGGTTGGTCGAGATTGTTCTTTGCGGCTGAATTCTGGCGAATCCAGATCCTTTTATCTTACTGTTGTTTGTTCAGCAAAAACCATCGGCCGTCGATTTTCTTGAAAAATGCTTTGCGGGATGCCACTTCGGGGGTTCTGCCTACCGCTAATTCTTCGCCTTCTTGCCATTGGCCGGTTTTACCGATTTCCTGAAGTTCTTTAAACAAGCTGGGATCGTCCCGAAAGTGTTTTTCGATCTCCACTACCAACTGTTGGAAAGCCACTAAGGCTTTTGCTTCTTCGGGGCCCCGGGTAAAGCGTTTTTTATATTCGTTGATTTTGGAGTCAACAAATGTTGGATCTGCAAGATGAGCCATCAAATAATGGTAGTCGCCAATAGAAAGGGCATCGGCCACCGATTTCATGGCCTCCTGAGGTTTCAGTTGGGGATAGCGTGTGAGATTAAGAGGAACTTTAAAACGCTCAAAGGCGACTCTATTTTCCGGGGGCTGGCCTAATGAAACGGAGGATACTGTTAGCCCAATTAAGATGATTGCTATCTTCCGCATGGTTACCTCTTCTATACTTGCAGATGTCTCTGGGGATGCCACGTTCCGCAGCCGATTTCAAGAAGGGCATTATCGGCTATCAAGGGATTGGGATTAAAGAGAAAACTCCTTCATGGCGATCCACCATTAAGTAGCTTTCTCATTTTATCAGGAATAATTAGAAACCTTGAAACCCACTAATCATTAATATTTTCATAAATCATGGGTTCTAAATGCTTGGTATTTCTTTCCACAGCTAGAACGATGGTGCGTTCTTCAACGCCATCCGCGGAAGTTGCCACCGCCGGGATGATTTGCCGACTATCGGGAAGCTTGAACCGCATGGTGAAAGTTCCATCGGACCGCAACGCTACCGGTTCTCCTTGCAGAGTAACCCGGGCATCCGGTTCCGTTGCTCCATAGACGATCAATTCAGCGTCCAGCTGGAACCAGAATTGGCGTTCCTTCGATGGCAACATGGCACCGGAACCAAAACTGGTAACTGCAGGAGAACCCATGGGACGGCGGAGTCGCTCTTCGAAGAGCTGTTTCAGTTCCAAGCTGCTTGCCGCGGGATCAAAACCACCGGACATCGCATAGATTCGCTCGGCATTCTTGGCGTCGAGGTCTGCCCAATTTTCGTCGATAACATCGCTCATTCCCGCCCGAGGGGTGCTCACGGTGTTGGAGCGGGCCAAGACATAGAATTGGCCGCTTTTGGACAGGTAGCCAATATCTACCCGAAAAGCACAAGGGGGATTGCCGACTTCGATATACCAATTATTGCAGCCGCCATGAATCTCGATGTCTTTGACGATTGATTCGGTGGTGCTGGTGGTGTCCCGGCTGCTGACATCCAAAAGACGGAGAACAGGCTTGGCCCCGTGCCAGTCCTGCCCCAAAGCCGCTTCAGCTCGATTGATAGCCGCTCGGGTTAATTCCCAATAGGCATGCAGCCAGTAAGGATCGCGAACCATCAGGACAATACGGTCTTTGCCATAGCCGCCGGGAAGATCCTTGGGCACTTTGGCAGACAAATCTTTGGTGGGGACCCCTAATTCATACTTGCTGGATTCAATCTGTTCTTCAATTGACGACCCATTGCCATTGGTGTTGCGGGCAGCGGCTTTTTGAAACCTTGGTTTAGAAGCTTTTTGTTTGGCCGATTTTGGTGATTTTTGTTTGGTAGAGGTTTTAGTTTTGGATTTTCGTTGCCGGGAAGCGGCCAAAGCCTCGACCAATTCGTCTTTCCGCATGCCATGCCACCCGGTGATACCCCGGTCGCGGGCCATGGCTGCTAATTCCTTTCGTGTATACCCTTGTAATTTTTTATGGGTCATTTGGTACAACTCCGTATATACCTACGCTGAGTAGGTTAGGAATGACTGATTGGGAGACATCCTTGTAAGGTGTTGGAAACTCCCGGACATCCATTCCTGGGAGAGTTGCTATCAGAACGGAGGCTCGTTGTACTTTCCAAACGGAAGAAAAATACACCGGAGCTTCGGCAGGCAGTTTTGAAGTCGCAACCGGAAAGCTTGATAAGAAATTTGGATGCGACTGTTAGAACTCCCCGTGGTTGGGGGAGGAGTTGTAGGTCCCAAAAGACCCACCAAAGTCTGTGTAAATAATAGGAGTGTACAGACTTTGAATGGTAAAATGTATTACAAAGCAAAAAAAAGTTGACTTCTATGAAATCGATGATCCAAATAACTTGATGTGGAGAATGATACAAAAAGACATAAGTTATTGTCAACCATATTTCATCCAAACAATCACTTCTTTTAGGATCTTCTGAAAAATAGTCTGCTTAGAGATGCCGGAGAAAAAAAGCGGGGAGTTCCCATTATTCCTTGGATTTCTAAGTCATGATTTATTCAGTGCTTACTGCGAATTTTTCCGGCACGAGAAAAGTTTCACAAATACGGTTGACTTTCGTTCTCTACCTCTGACAATACCCCCGCACGGAAAGCAAGAAAAAAATAAAAATTTGTGTTCAGTTGATACGCCCTCAAGCGTTGAGGATAAACCCATTTGATGTCTCGTAATTTGGACACCCGCGATCTGGGTTTCTATTTTTCCCTGGCTCAAGTGGGATTCGTTATGGTGGTTCCCATCGGCATTGGCTGGTGGGTGGACTCCTATTTTCAATGCGATCCTTGGGGAGTTGTTGTTGGGGCTGTGTTGGGATTTGTGGTTGGTTTGGTTAACTTGTTGGCTCTCCTAAATCGGTACGACAAAGCCGATTCCAATAAAGAAGAACGGGATCAATAGTGACGAGGCGTTTGGGATTATTCATCGCTTGCTCGCTGGTTTTTTGGGCGGTTACTTTTGGTTTGGCCCTTCTCCTATGGCCGGATAAACAATCCGTAACGTTGGTATGCAGTCCGGTTGCTATTCTCCTTTGTTTAATACCCACCTTTATTACTTTAATTTTTTCTTTCTGGGGTCTTAATCAGACTCCTGAAAATCAGCTGCTGGTTGTGTTTGGCGGAACCGGTTTACGCATGTTTTTTGTGCTGGGAGTGGGCTTGTTGTTGATGTACTCCATCCCGGCGATTCAAAACAATCATGTTTCGTTCTGGTTATGGGTTTTGGTGTATTACCTGACCACATTGGCAATCGAAATGACTGTGGTGATGCGGGGTATCCAAGTGGATTCCCCAAGCAATAAGGAAACTCCCGCAGCCTGAGTAGAATAAAGAGAAAATTTATGGCGAAGCATCACGGACCTCCGGACCCTATGCACCATGTGAAGGATGCAACCGAATGGGAATTTTTTCATTATTTGACCGAGCCGATTCCTCTACCGGCAATTAACTTGGGTTTCTACGAGTTTCAAATAACCAAGTTTATGCTCCTGGAGTTAATTGCAGCTGCCGTGATTATCGGAATCTATGTCCCTTTGGCACGCCGAGCCTCCAGTGGAAATCCCCCTAAAGGAGCCTGGTGGAATTGCTTTGAGGTGTTGCTGACTTTCATCCGGGATGAGGTTGCCCGGCCCGCGCTAATCAGTGAAGACCAGCACCATCATGACGACGAGCATGGCGAACACCATGGAGATACAAAAGAAGGGGCCAAAAAGCTTTCTCCCGAAGAGGAAGCGGACCGCTACGTACCTTTCTTGTGGACTATTTTCCTTTTTGTTTTGGTTTGTAATTTATTGGGAATGCTCCCATTCATGGGATCTCCCACTGCAAGTATTCATGTGACCGGAGCCCTGGCGTTATGTAGCTTTGTGATGATGCATGGAGTAGCTATCGCCAAAATGGGTTTCTTTAAATATGTTCATTCTCTGTGGCCTCAAATTGACGTTCCATTAATCTTGGGTTTGATCCTCAAGCCGATGATTTTCATTATTGAGTTGTTTGGGACGGTAATTAAAAGCGTAATCCTTGCCGTTCGTTTGTTCGCCAACCTGTTTGCCGGTCACTTGGTCTTAGCTTTTATCATGACCTTTATCTTTAATGCAGCTGCCCTTGGGTGGTTTGGTTGGGGATCGGTTACCGTTGCTACGCTACTTATGCTGGCGGGGCTGAGCTTGTTGGAACTCTTCGTGGCTTTTCTGCAGGCTTATATTTTTACCTTTTTGACGGCGTTGTTCATGGGGATGGCGTTACATCCTCAGCACTAAGAATTGCAGGTTAATGCCAAATGGGTTGGCGTTTCCAATAAAACTTCTTCGGCAATTTTAAATCTTTGCAGGAGTCTCTTTAACCATGAAAATGTTGCGTTTGTTTTTCTTGTCGTTGATCACAATGATTCTCGCTGCCGTGCCGGCTTTCGCCCAGGAATACACCGGTGTTTATGTATTCTCCGGGTTGGGCATTGGTGCCGGTTTGGGAGCGGCGTTGACGATTGTTGGTGCCGGTTTTGGTTTCGGCAAGATTGGGTCTGCAGCCTTGGAAAGTATGGCTCGCCAACCGGAGATCGCCGGCCGCGTGCAAACGGGGATGATCATCATCGCCGCGTTGTTGGAAGGTGCTACCTTCTTTAGCTTGATTGTTTGTATCATCCTTGCAAATAACGCTGCAGGCCTCTAAGACTCCTTCGTTCCATAACTTAAATTTGTGATTGGGAGGTGGCCATGGCGATTGCCCGAATGTTGGCCGCTCTATTTATTGGTTCGGTTTTGTGGTTGGGCAGCCTTTCCCCTGTCATGGGAGTTGCTCAGAAAGCTCCCCATGGTAAGGAAGCAAAGGGTAAGGAGGACTCTCCTGGCAAGACGGAATCGGATGAAAAACACAAAGACGAAGGCATCTTTGCTCCGGCAGGGGGCCTTCTCGACCTGGGCATCTGGACCCTGGTGGTATTCCTGATTCTGTTTTTTGTGCTCCGGCAATTTGCTTGGAAACCAATGCTGGAAGGCCTGCAAAGGCGCGAAGAAAACATTCGCAAGGCAGTAGAAGAAGCCGAGGAAGCGCGTGCTGAAACCAAACGGGTTCAGACCGAATTCCAGGCAAAAATGGACAAAGCCTTCGCAGAAATTCCCAAAATGATGGAAGAGGCGCGCAGGGATGCGGAAGAATACCGGGACAAAGAACGAGCCCGGGGTGCGGAAGAAATTCAGGCCGATCGGGACCGGCTTCGCCGGGAAATTGAGACCGCTAGAGATCAGGCTCTGCAGGAATTGTGGACGCAGGCGGCTCAGTTGGCCACTATGATTTCGGCCAAGGCGATTGGGCGGAATATCACCGAAGACGATCACAAAAGGCTGGTGGACGAAGCTTTGGATGAGCTGCAAAAAGGCAGCCAACAAGGTTCCGACCGCATGCGTGAGTTTGGCGAAGAGTGGGTTCGCACCGGTGGGGGCCAAGTGTGATGGAAAATGTTACAAACCAGGAAGAATTTTCCTTTCGGCCTTCCCCTACTATTGAGGATCAGCAAGTGGCCAAGGTCTATGCCGAGGCGTTGCTGAACAGTGCCGAGGAAAAACAACTGGTTGGCGACATTAAAGAGGAACTGAGGGAATTCACAGAAAATGTTTTCCGGGAGGAACCTCAATTCGAACAATTCCTCGCCAGTGATGCCATCGGGGAAGAAAAGAAAGTTCAAGTGCTGGAAAAGGTCTTCAAAGACAAAACCAGTGAGCTCTTCTTCGGATTCTTGATCGTCCTTGCAAAAAACAACCGGCTGGCTCTTCTTCAGCCGATTTACCAAGCCGTCATTGATCTGGATAACAAACGCAATCGCCGCATTCCCGTCAAAGTACGCAGTGCGGTTCCTCTTCCTGAAGACCAACAAGAGCGGCTTTTGAAACAGCTCCGAGAAGGATTCAAACTGGAACCGCTTTTGGAGTCATTGGTAGAACCCGACCTTTTGGGAGGCCTGATTGTCCAAGTAGGAGATTATGTGTTTGATGCCTCGGTAAAAGGCGAGCTTCAGAAAATTCGAAAACAATTATTAGCGAGTAGCAGTCATGGGATTCAAAGCCAACGAGATCGTTTCTTTACTCCAACAGGAAATTAGTTCCTACGGGAAAGACATTGCTGCCCAAGAAGTGGGGCGTGTTCTGGAAGTCGGGGACGGAATTGCCCGGATCTACGGCCTTGGTGGAGTAATGGCCGGGGAGATGGTGGAATTTACCCGCACCGGCATTCGCGGGCTGGCATTCAACCTGGAAGAAAACTCGGTGGGCGTCATCATCCTGGGTGATTACCTGGAGATTGCCGAAGGTGATGAAGTAAGGGCCACCGACCAACTTTTGCAGGTACCTGTTGGAGACGCCATGATCGGCCGCGTTGTCAATCCATTGGGCCAACCCCTGGATGGCAAAGGTGCCATTGTCGCCGGTGAGTCCCGTCCGGTGGAAGCCCCCGCTCCCGGGGTTGCTGATCGCCAACCGGTGAACCAACCGCTGCAAACCGGGATCAAGGCGATTGACTCCATGACCCCAATCGGTCGCGGTCAACGGGAGTTGATTATTGGGGACCGGAAAACCGGGAAAACCGCCATTGCCATCGACACCATCATCAATCAACGCGAAGAAGATGTGATCTGCGTCTATGTAGCCATCGGGCAGAAACAATCAACGGTAGCCTCCGTGGTGGAAGCTCTGCGAGCCAACAACGCCATGGACTACACCATTGTGGTTTCGGCTTCTTCCTCGGATCCGGCACCGCTGCAGTATGTCGCCCCTTATGCCGGGTGCACGATGGCGGAATATTACATGCTGCGTGGGCGGGATACCCTGGTTATTTACGACGACCTCAGTAAACAAGCTGCTTCCTATCGCCAGCTTTCCTTGCTGATGCGTCGTCCACCGGGTCGCGAAGCTTATCCGGGGGATATTTTCTATGCTCACTCTCGCCTATTGGAACGGTCGGCAAAGCTTGCCGAGCGTTGGGTGATCGTTCCCAATTCAGCAGATGATTCCCAGGTAGGCGATGACTGGGGTGTAAACAGTAAGGAAAATCCGAAAGAGAAACGCCAAGAAGGAACCGAAGGCAAAATCTATGTGGGCCCGTTGGAAAAGGAATTAGCGGAAGAGCACGACCTGCCTAATTTTCCAGACCACAAAATCGCCAAGGTAGTCGGCACCGGCGGCTCCTTGACGGCTTTGCCCATCATTGAAACTCTCGAGGGTGAGGTTTCCGCATATATCCCGACCAACGTGATCTCCATTACGGACGGCCAAATTTACCTGCAACCGGACTTGTTCTTTGCGGGTGTTCGGCCTGCGGTGGACGTTGGAATTAGTGTTTCCCGGGTGGGTGGAAAAGCACAAATCCCCGCCATGAAAAAAATTGCCGGCAGTCTCCGTTTGGACTTGGCAGCATTCCGCGAACTGGAAGCCTTTGCCCAGTTGGGAACGGAGTTGGACAAGGCAACCCAAGCCCAACTCGACCGCGGTTACCGCATGGTGGAGGTGCTCAAGCAGCCTCAGTTTCAACCGATGAATGTAATCGATCAGGTGATGATTATCTTTGCCGGCACCAAAGGATATCTGGATAAGATCCCACGGACTCAAGTGGCTGCTTGGGAGGAACAATTCCTGCAATTTATGAGGGAACAGAAATCCGAAGTCCGGGAAAAACTGGCAAGTGAACGGAAACTGACGGATGAGATTGTTCAGGGGCTGACCGAAGCAATTGAATTCTTCCAGCCGCAGTTTCAAGCTCCGGAGTAGATCAAGGAGCCAACGCAAACTTACAACGGAAAAATTTAGACGGGTTCCATGCTTACCCTTGGGTGAGCGTGTTTAAAAAAGTAATGTGGGTGCTTGGCTTACCATGCTCATCCTTGGGCTAGCATACAAAGCATCAATAGCAATGGACCTCATTAGAAAATGGCCAAAACACGTCAGCTTGTCAAACGTCGCAGAGCAATCCGCAACATTCGCAAAATCACGCGAACGATGGAATTGATTGCCACGGCTCGTTTCAAGAAAGCCCTGGACCGGGCCACCGAAGCCGAAGCCTACACCAACAAAATTGCCGAGTTGGCTACGGATTTGAGTGCCAGTGCTACCAATATTGAGCATCCATTGTTGGAGAAGCGTGAAGAGATTGAAAAGAGCCTTCTATTGGTAATTTGCTCCAATCGCGGATTATGCGGCGGTTACAATGGGTCCATTATCCGCCAAGCGACTTCCCGGATTAACGAGATCGAAGAAGAAAATATCGCCCTTCAGCTAGAAGTCGCCGGTAAGCGAGCGATTTCCTTCTGCCGCTACCAGGGCATTGCCATGGATGCGACTTACACTCAGTTTGAAGATAGACCCGCCTTTGAAGAAGTGAATGAGATCGCCACCAAGTACATCAATGCTTACTCCAATGGCGAGATTGACCGAGTGGATGTTTCTTACATGAAGTTCTTCAATCCCGGCAAGCAGGCGCCTGTGGTCGAGACACTCCTGCCGCTTTCTCCGATAGCTGCGGAATCCGAAGGGAGCGACGGCACTGGTTCATCCGTGGAATATGAGTTCTTGCCCGGTGCCGCGGAAATCCTGGAAGAGTTACTGCCGGTTTCCTTTAAGGTACGTTTGTTTAAATGTTTCCTGGATGCTGCGGTCAGTGAACAAATTGCTCGGCGGGTAGCGATGAAAAATGCGACGGAGAATGCCGGCGAGATTATCAAGAATATTACTCGCCAATACAACCGGGCTCGCCAAAGCCAAATTACTACGGAGATATCCGAAGTTATTGGCGGCTCGGAAGCATTGAAGTAATAATGGAAAATTTCTGACCTGATTGAACTATTTAAGGACTTAAAATCCCGATGATTACCGCCACTGAAAACAATATTGGCCGAATTGTACAGGTGATTGGTTCTACCTTTGATGCCGAGTTTTCGGAAGAGAACCTGCCTGAAATTTACAACGCCTTGAGAATTGAAGATGAATACAAAGGGGTGAAAATCAGCTTGGTAGGCGAGGTACAACAGCACCTGGGCGGCAACCGGGTCCGCGCGGTGGCACTGGGATCCACGGACGGCTTGGTGCGCGGCATGAAAGTAAAGGATACCGGCAAACCGCTTCAGGTACCCGTCGGCAAGGAAACTTTGGGCCGAGTCTTTAATCTGATCGGCGACCCGATTGATGGCCGCGGGCCGATTGAAGCTGCCGAATATCGGCCGATTCACCGGGATCCTCCGGAGTTTGCCAACCTTTCTCCAAAGACCGAAATCTTTGAGACCGGGATCAAAGTTATTGACTTGCTGACCCCGCTGGTTCGAGGTGGCAAAGCCGGCTTGTTCGGTGGTGCGGGTCTTGGCAAGACTGTTATTCTCACGGAATTGATCGCTCGTATTGCCAGCGAGCATGGTGGGTATTCTGTATTCGCCGGGGTGGGAGAACGGACTCGCGAAGGAAATGACTTGTGGTTGGAGATGCAGGAAACCAAGATCGGCCAGACCGACCGCTCCGTTATCACCCAGACCGCCATGGTCTTCGGTCAGATGAATGAGCCACCCGGAGCTCGTTTGCGAGTGGCCTTGACTGCTCTGACCATGTGCGAGTGGTTCCGGGATTCCACTGGTGCCGATACACTGTTGTTTGTGGATAACATTTTCCGCTTCTCCCAGGCCGGTTCTGAAGTATCCGCACTTCTTGGGCGTATGCCCAGTGCCGTGGGATACCAACCAACTTTGGCTACCGAGATGGGCGAGTTGCAAGAACGCATCACCAGTACGACGGGCGGTGCAATCACCAGTGTCCAGGCGGTATACGTACCCGCCGACGACCCGACTGACCCGGCCCCGGCAAATGCGTTCCAGCACTTGGATGCTTATATCTACCTGGAGCGTTCGATTGCGGAGAAAGGGATTTACCCGGCCATTGACCCCTTGGCCTCCAACAGCCGTATTCTGGATGCTCAATACATTGGCGAAGAGCATTACTCTACTGCCCGCCGCGTGCAGCAGATTCTGCAGCGTTATCGCGAACTTCAGGACATCATTGCTATTTTGGGTGTGGAAGAGTTGAGCGAGGAAGACAAGCAGGTAGTCAACCGGGCACGGCGAATCGAAAAATTCTTGTCCCAGCCGTTCCTTGTTGCCGAGGCTTTTACCAACAAACCGGGCCGGATCACACCGCTCGCCGATTCCATTCGCAGCTTTACCGAATTGTGTGATGGCAAATGGGATCATCTGCCGGAAAATGCGTTCCTGTATGTGGGCGGCATTGACGAAGCGGCCGAACAAGCGGAACGTTTGGCCAAAGAAGGAAATTAAAATTGGTGTAGCCGAAATCGCTGGTCCCCTTTTGTGTCTTCGGTTACGTTGAACCTTTAAGTTGAGTGCCCCATGGCAAATGAACTGAAATGTTTAGTAGTCACTCCGGAAAAAGCAGTCCTCAGTAAAGTTGTGGACTTCGTTGCCATTCCAATGTATGACGGCGAACTGGGAGTGTTGCCGGGACGTGCTCCCCTGATCGGCAAGATTGGTTTTGGAGAACTGCGGACGCAAAAAGGAAACGAAATCAACCGGTTCTACATTGATGGCGGATTTTTGCAAATCCGGGATAATGTAGTGACCATTCTCACCCAAACCGCCCTTCCTGAAGAAAAACTGGCCGTCGAAGAGGCCAAACAGAATCTGGATGAAACCCTTCAACCGGCCAAGTCGCCTGAACTAATTGATGAACAAATCGAAAAGCAAATGCGGGCACGAGTGAAACTGCGGCTGGCTCGAAAGAAGCAAGTTATCCCCGATTAGAACCACTCTTCACGTTTTCTTCCTTTGGATTTCTCTGCAACTCCTTGCAACGAATCGTTTCTTTGACTGCAATACGAGTTCCCAAAATTTTTAATTTTTATTGACTAATGATGGTCAAATAATTAAGTTAGTAAAAGTTAAATGCTATCCCTTCCCGTCCAATTATGGGTTGTTGTACTACACCCCCCTTTCTCACCAACAGAGTGAGCCCTTAGATTATAACAATACAAAAAAATTTTTAAGTGAATATTGAATTGGCTTGATTTGATTTTATTTTGTTATGAAAGCGTTTATTTTAGTTGACTTAGACCATAATATTAGTAGACAATTACTTTAGTTCAATAGCGTTTCAAGATAATTAGAACCCAGTTTGGGACATCTATAACCGTATTTAAGCCTGAAGCGTGGTGTGTCATGGAAGACATGCATTGTGTCCAGCTCCCTGAGACGGAATCAGGGAGCTGGCGCATTTTTCGGCCCTATCCTTTTCAAAAACAGGATGTGGTTAAGGTTATATCTGCATATTTCCAAGCATCTTGAAATTGTCTTTCCACTTCTCGAGCTTCAATAAACTTTCCCTGTTGCCGAAGCGTTTGTAGTAACCCAAACAACGACCATCCATTATTCGGATGTTTGACCAAGTCTTGCCGGTATATTTTTTCGGCTCGGGCAAGTTCATTTGCTTCCAGAAGAGCCTTGCCCAATAGTTGCCGGACTGGGAAATACCAGAACGGCGGCTCCATATAAGGAAGGCTAACTTGCATTTCCACCGCTTTGGTTAATCCTTGAATCCGATCCTTGTGATTCCCTTGTAATCCATTTACTTCCGCTTGAAGAATCAGGTCGGCAAGTTTTACGACCGAAGCTCCGGGAAAAATCGGCATTTCCAACTTTTCGGTGGCTTTGTCCTTGGCAATTCTTTGGAGTAATTTCATTTCCTTTTTGGCTGGAGCCAATTTCCGCAACCGTGTGAAAGCAAGACCCCGAGCATAGTGATACATGGCTGTTTCAAATTGTGCTCCTCGATCCGGTTTGGCCAGATCAAGAATTTCCTGCCATTTGCCAAACCGGATCAGGGCAAATGTGGGGGTCGCCTTCAGCCATTGCAAGAACGGCATATCTTGGACATTTTTCTTGGAAAGGACTGCCGAGGTTTTCCGCCCCGCCCGGATGCATTCCTTGCTTCGGCCCTCCACGCTCAGGCAATACCATAGGAAATGGACGTTGTGGGAATAGTAAATAGCGGGATAAAACCCTTGGGCTTTACACTGGGTTATATACGATTCATCGGCTCGGATTGCATGGACATTGGTATTGGAGGCATCATGGTACATTCCCAGCCGTAAAAAGATATGGGACGGCATATGGACCAGGTGACCGGCATCCGGACATAAAGTCCGCAAACGCATGGCAGGTCCGAGCCCACGTTCGGGATTTGGAGAAGCCTCAACGGCATGTATGTAATAATGGTTGGCACCCGGATGATTGGGATTTCTTTTCAAGACATATTCCAGGGTGGACACTATTTCCCCTGTCCATTTCTTATTCTTGCCTTCCTTGGTGTAATAATCCCAAGGGGTGATGTCCATCAGTGCTTCGGCGAAAAGCGTGGCCGCATCCAAATCCTCGGGATATTTCTTCCATAGTTTCCGCATAGCATTGGCATAAGCGATGTCCAATTTCTTTCGATCTTTGCCTGGCTTGGCGACATAGCGTTTGGATAGGGCTTGAATATAATCTTTTTCCGCTTGATTCGCTTTAGGGGCCAACTGAATTGCTTTTTGCAAAGCTTTATATGCTTTGGCAGCCTCTTCTTTGCTCATTGGTTTGTTGATGTTGGGCCCGTAGGCCAACGCAACTCCCCAATAAAAGATGGCACAATCGGGATCCAGTTTTGCACCTGCCTGAAATGACCGAATCGCTTCTTTATGATTGAACCCATACAACAAAACTAACCCTTGATCAAAATAGCGTTGGGCTAATTTTGATTTGCTGCTAATGGGATGACGATGGTTTCCCAACTTTTCAAATAACGGTGCCGGGTGATCGGATTTCTTTTGAGTGAAACCAATATTATTTGTGCCCGGGACAAGTAATATTATTGCAGCAATAACTATCCTAGCCATAAAAGTTACTCCTTATCTAAGCCTATGTGTCCGGTTACTCGTTCTGATTGTTAATGTCACAATATAAATGGTATTGATATCTTGCCATGAGATTTTTTGTTTATGAATATACTTGTGCCTCGCCGGATTATTTGGCGTTGCCGACTTCCCTCCGAGCGGAAGGGCTGGCGATGCTCCATGCCTTGCTGGAGGATTTCTCACAAATCAAGGAGGCACAAACCATCACAATGGTCGGGCCGGATTTTCCTGTACCTCTGCCGGCGGAATGTTATATCAATAAAGAAGAAAAAGTTACGTTCCAACATCTTGCCGCAAGTGCCGATTATACACTAGTAATTGCCCCGGAGTTTGATGAATTACTGGAAAAAAGATGCCGATGGATTGAAGAAGCTGGCGGAGTTTCTTTGAATGCTTTCCTCGAGGCAATTCGATTGACTTCGGACAAATTAACTGTGGCCACGCATTTTGCTCAACATGAGATTCCTTCTCCGAAAACTCATTCTGAATTTATAGCTGACTTCAACTACCCCATTGTCTGCAAACCAAGATTTGGAGCCGGTTCTCAGGAAACCTATTTGCTCTCCACTGCCAAGGAAAAATCAAAGGGATCATTCAAAGGCTTGGAAAAAATCTATCAGGAATATATTCCCGGCCTTGCCACTAGTGTTTCGTTCCTTGTCAACCAGAACACCCAAATCCCTCTGCTTCCGGCGCAGCAACATTTGTCGGATGATGGTTGTTTTACTTATCTTGGCGGCTCCATTCCCATTGAAAAAACCTTATCCCCCCGAGCCATTTCTCTGGCCGACCGGGCCATTTCTACGGTCCCGGGTTTAAGGGGATTTGTCGGCGTGGATTTGTTGTTAGGGGAAACCGGAGACCACGTCATCGAAATCAATCCGCGATTAACCACCTCTTACATCGGCTTGCGAAAGCTTTCCCAAAACAATTTGGCAGAAGAAATGCTCCGCCTGCTGAAAGGAGAAAATGTGAAGATTAGTTGGAAAGACGAATTGATAACATTTTCCCCGGACGGAACTTTTAGATGATATTGTCATTCTGCTGTTTTTCTGCCGGCGATTTAGGTAATTTAAACTTTGATAGAAGTTTTGTGGTCCAATAATCCACATTCAAAACCACCTTTATTGGAAAACACTAATGTTTGATCTTGCTGCAGTTCAAGCGGCTTTGGGGCAGCTTGGGTTCGATGGTTGGTTGCTTTACGATTTTCGAGGTTCGAATGTATTAGCTCGCCGAGTTGTCAACTTTCCCGCCGACACTTTTCTCTCCCGGCGATGGTTCTACTTCATACCTACCAAAGGCGAACCCCGAAAACTGGTTCACCGCATTGAACCGGGGGCATTGGATCATTTGCCCGGTACCGCCCAAACCTATCTCCGTTGGCAAGAACTGGAAGAAAGAGTCAAATCCCTGGTAGCCGGTTCGAGCAAGGTCGCCATGGAATATGTCAGCCGCAATGCCAATCCCTACGTCTCCCGAGTGGATGCCGGCACCATCGAATTGGTCCGGTCGTTTGGCGTGGAAATAGTTCCCTCCGGCGATTTAATTCAACTGTTCGAGGCCGTTTGGGATGACCAACAATACGCCATGCATCTGGAATGTGCCAAGCTTACAGGGGCAGCCTTTGAGGTCGCTTTCGATTTCATCCGCGAACGTGTCAAGAATGGTGGCTCCGTGCGGGAAACAGAAGTACAAAAACGCATCCTGGAACACTTTGCCGACAACAACTTAATTACCGACCACCCTCCTATTGTTGGCGTAGGTCCCCACAGCGGGGACCCGCACTACGCTCCCGATCCGGAGAACGATTCCGCAATGAAGGAAGGGGATTTCGTTCTGATTGATTTGTGGGCAAAGTTAAACAAACCCCGTGCGGTTTACAGCGACTACACTTGGACTCTCTTCATTGGCAAAGAGGTACCGGAACAATATACGAACATATTTAACATCGTAGCTCAAGCACGAGATGCCGGTATCGACCGGGTTCGCCAAGCCTTCGCCAACAACGAAGTCCTTCAAGGTTGGCAAGTGGATCAGGCTGCCCGGGAAGTAATCGACAAAGCCGGCTACGGCGACTACTTTTTCCACCGCCTTGGGCATTCCATTGGTCAGGAAACCCACGGCAATGGGGCCAATATGGATAATCTGGAAACCCACGAAGAACGCCGCGTACTGCCTCGGACCTGTTTTTCCATCGAGCCTGGAATCTACCTTCCGGAGTTTGGCGTCCGTAGTGAGGTGGATGTCTATGTGGATGCCACCGGTCAGGTCCATGTAACCGGACCCGGACCGCAGACGGAGGTTGTGCCGCTGCTTCGGTAGTCTTGCTTCTGCATTTGCAAAGATCAGTTTGGTAGAGGCTGGATTCTGGCGGATCCAGCTACCAAGAAATTTTAAGCCCAGATAAATCATGTGCGAAATAATTTCTTGCCCTCAATGTAAACGCAAACTCCACTTGCCCGAAGAACACCTCGAGCATAAAGTTCAGTGTCCGTCTTGCGACTTCCAGTTTAATGCGAAAGATCCCTTTCTTCCTCCACCGCCACCTCCTCCGATACCTCCTGCAAACAAGCCACTTTATGAAGCCAAGGAATATCCCAGCAACAAAATGCCGGAGTTCAATTTTCCTCCTCCTAAATCTCCTCAACGGCCCTATCCCGGAAAAAGCCTGCCTAAGAAAAGCAATGCCCGACCTAAGGCCAGAGAAAGAAGCGTTGCCGAAACCTTGGGGATTTCCTTTTTGATTTTCTGCGGCATAGCACTTTTCTTTGGGTTTATTTCCCTGCTGGACAACCGGAACTCCAATATTTTCTCCAATGGTCCCAACTTTGTTGAGGGAGGGGGACCATTTCAAAAAGTCCCGCCCTTGGTCATTTTGGAAAATCAGTTCCCGGTTCCCGAGGCTCAGGCCAAACAGGAATTGAACCGGTTCTTTGCGGACTTGGGACAACATCTGCAATTCGGCAATCCGCAAATGGTAGCAACTTATTTTGATATCCATCGCTTCCTGGACGTAATGATTGATCATCAGTTGGTTCCTCAACCCATTGATCAGAAGCAACTATTGAGAAACCTATATCGAGGCA